>JBFYPV010000209.1:0-4382 GCA_041303085.1 Crocinitomicaceae bacterium | reverse complement strand
GTCGCGGGTTCGAATCCCGTTTCTCGCTCTTTTGAGCTCGAGTGGTGGAATCGGTAGACACGCCGGACTTAAAATCCTGTGGGCATTTGCCCGTGCGGGTTCAAGTCCCGCCTCGAGTACATTATTGTGAAATTAACCCTTGATTCTTACGGATTGAGGGTTTTTTGTTTTAAATGGATTTACATTTTTTCGGGATGTAGCTCAGTTGGTAGAGTACTCGTCTGGGGGGCGAGAAGTCGCAGGTTCAAGTCCTGTCATCCCGACTTACAACCTCATCGATAGATGGGGTTTTTTATTTTCTATTTTTACAGCATGCCAAAACCTTTCGCCAAAGCAACATACAAGCCCGTTCGCCCCATTACGCTGAAAGGTAAATTTTTGGTGGCGTTGCTGCGCTTGTTATACAAGATTCGCAAAATTTTAGGCGGTAAGGATTGGTTGCATCCGATGAAAGGGCACCACGAGGATCCGCGCAAGATGAACTTTGGGCAGCAACTTTATTTTGGCTACAAATATTACTATAGCGCCATTTTTAAAGGAGATCTAGGCGCAGGGCTCGAACAACACTTTCAAAGTCAAGGCGCGAAGTTTGAACATAAAGACACTTCGAATAGCAGCCAAAAAATTACACTCAGTGCTGGCGGCGACCTCATGCCCTACTTCTGCATTACTTCGGAGCAATGTAAAGATTTGTGGGCAGAAAGCGGCGACTTTTTTTTTGATGCCGACCTAGTTGTCGGTAATTTGGAAACGCCATTGAACCCGAAAAAACCTGCGTCGCTTGTGCCCGAGGTGATGCTGAGCAATATGTACTTCAATGCCAACCAAGATATGTTTGCGGTATTTTCGGGTTTGGGCAAGTACAAAGGTTTTGATGTCTTGGCTACAGCCAACAACCATTCTTTGGATCAGGGTGAAGATGGCGTGGTGCAAACGCTTGAGTTTTTGGATCAAAAAGGGATTCAACATGTGGGAACTGCTCGGTCAGAAAACGAGCGCGATGCCTTTCCAATTGTCGAAAAGAACGGTATCAAAATCGCCTTTTTATCCTATACTTTTTCATTGAACGCCTTGGTTTGTCCGGAAGGGAAAGCATACCTGGCCAATCACCTTAATTTAAACGAAGCCAACCCCGACTTCTCTTTGATCGTGCGCCAAGCCCAATTAGCTCGGCAAAAAGGTGCGGAATTCTTGGTGGCATTTTTACACATGGGTTGTGCGTATCAGCCGTATCCGTCGCAAACTATTGTAGACAACATGCATCAAATTTGTAGGCAAACAGGCATTGATTTAGTGCTCGGCGGGCATCCGCACAATGCACAACCGATTGAATTTCTGGACATAAAAGATCCGTTCAGCGGGCTACAAAAACAAAGTACCATTATTTATTCGCAGGGCGACTTTGTGGCTTATGATATCCACAAATGGTGTAAGTTGCCATTGTTGCTGAAATTCGACATCGCAAGAATCAATGGGGAGGTTGTGATTTCAGCCATCCGCGCCAAGCTTTTTTACAATTATGCGCAGCTCAAAAATGGAAAAGTAGAATCATTGAGATTACTGGATTATACGCGTCTGAGAGAAAATTCAAACATTTTGGCAACTGATCAGCCTGCCCAACGCGAATTTGAAGACTTGAGCTACTTTGCGGAGGAATTTTTATTGAAGGGGAATTTGGAGCACTTTTTAGTAAAAGAAGAGCGCGATGGCAAAGGCAATGAACAAGACGCCAATCAGCCTGTTCACGAGTTGTAAGAACCGATCGGTGATGTACGGTTTTAAAAAGGAGGCGCTCCATGAAATCAGGCACTCCATCAAGAAAATAGCACTCAAGGCGCCGGTAAAATAAATGGTAGCTTGGGCTACTTCATACTTGGCCACGGTTTTGAGTTGGGTCGTGACGGCCAACCATCCGATATAATTTCCGGGATTCAGGATGTTGAGTAAAAAGCCCATTGAGCTGAACTTCAAGAGTTGTTTCTTTTCAGTTTGCGGATAAGCCGCTTTGTCTTTCTTGAGCAAATTCGATAAGCCGTAAAACAATAAAAACAGTGCCCCACAAATGCGTACGATCAAATCGGTTGTGCCTCCCGGCGGAATCAGCTCAGCGTTGAACCAACTCAAGGTGATCAAAATTAGGTCGGAGGCAATCACGCCCAAGGCGATGAAAATACCCGTGCGAAAACCGTAGTCTATGCTATTTTGCACCAAAGCAAAGAAGACCGTTCCAAGCATGACGCTCATCACCATCCCTGTTAAAAAACCATACATCAGTATTTCTGACATGCTTGTTGCTTTTTGGATTTGCGGCTCAAAGCTATCTAATTATTTTCTGTTCTGGCATAAAATACCTACTTAATGGTATTTCCGATTGGACGCACTAGCAGTACTTTTGCCTCGTTATTTATATTTAATCTAAATAAAATGAAGTGCTTCTCCCTCCTTACGCTCCTGCTTCCTTTCCTCTTATTTGCGCAGCAACCCAAGACCTCAGACTCACTCCGCACCATTGAAACACAAGGTGTATCCATTATTGGCGTTCAAACTAAATTCATGAGCGGCTCTAGCGCCCGCATGACAACCGCCGAATTACAAAAGATGAATCAGGCAGATATCAATAAGGTCTTGCGCAGTATGCCTGGCATTCAAGTGCGCGACGAAGAAGGTTTCGGCTTGCGGCCAAATATTGGCCTGCGCGGCACACCCGTGAACCGCAGCGCTAAAATTACCGTCATGGAAGATGGCATTTTGATGGCGCCAGCAGCTTATGCAGATCCGGCGGCTTATTACTTCCCGACTTTTGCCCGCATGAGTGGCGTTGAAGTACTCAAAGGAAGCAGTCAAATTAAATACGGGCCGTATACCATTGGCGGGGCTATCAATTTACTTTCGACACCTATTCCAACTGCGTTCAAAGCCTTTGCCCAAGCGAGCTATGGCAGTTTTGGCGTCAACCAACAGCGCCTTTGGGTGGGCGATACCAAAGGGCAATTCAGTTATTTATTTGAAGTGAATCGCTTGGCGGCAACTGGTTTCAAGGAACTAGATGGTGGCGGCAACACCGGTTTTGACCGCAGAGATTACCTCGGAAAAGCGCGTTGGCAAAGCAAAAAAACTGCGGCAATCCAACAAAGTATACAATTCAAAGTGCTGCATACCGAAGAACTAGCCAATGAAACCTATTTAGGGCTCAATTACGAAGATTTTCAGGCGAATCCACTTAGGCGATATGCAGGCACACAAAATGACAAACTCCAACTGACACACAACCATTTCATCGTGCAACACAGCATTGCACCTATTCAAAACCTACAAATCAGCACCAGCGCTTACCTAACCCAAACCTTCAGAGACTGGGGCAGGGCAAATAGCTTTGGGGGCCAGGGCATCAATGCCATTTTAACTGACAATATAAGCAACAACACGGGTTATCAAATCATGACTGGACAAGCGAATGGAGAGGTCGTTTTCAGAAGCGCGGCTCGCAGCTATTTGTCCAAAGGAGTGCAAACCACTGCGCGCTATCAAATCGAGCGCGGTGAGCTGCACCACCAAGCAGAACTCGGCCTGCGCTTACACCAAGACCAAGCCAACCGTTACGGTACGCAAAGCAAATACCAAATGACCAACGGACTAATGGTGCTCAGTGATGGCGGCGAGCAGGGCAATCAAGAAAATCAAATTCGGGAGGCCATGAGTTTGGCGGCCTTTTTCAACTACCAATTGGCGTACAAAAAATTTAGCCTCAGCGCTGGCCTTAGACAAGAGACCATATCACTCGATTTTTTCAATTACGGCACTGCCGATTATGCGCGAACCGGCAGCAATTTAGCCAGTGCAACCAACCAACTCCAGATCTGGCTTCCCGGCGCGAGCCTTTCATACGAAATGAATGCAAACAACACTTTCTTTTTGGGCGCACACAAAGGCTTCTCGCCTCCGGGTATGCCCAGCACGAGTTCCACTGCGCAAGCTCAGTCTGAAGTAGCCATGAACTACGAACTAGGCTATCGCTTGAGCAAGGGCCGTCAGAGCCAAATTCAAGCCGTGGTTTTTCGCAGCGACTACTCCAATCTTTTGGGCTCCGACAACATATCAGGTGGTGGTTTAGGAAGCGGTGAGCTTTTCAATGCAGGGAAAGCCCTTGTGCAAGGCTTGGAATTGAGTGCCTATTATCTTGTTGCGCTCAAGAAGTTCAAAAACCTAACGCTGCCTTTGCAAATGAGCTATACCTATACCCACGCTACTTTTTCAGAGACTTTTATCAATGGTGGTGGCGACTGGGGCAGCGGACAAATCTCCAGCGGCGACTACATCCCCTTCATTACCCCGCACCTACTCAGCGGCAGCGTCGGTATCGAGCACAAAAAATGGAGCGCGCT
>JBFYPV010000208.1:0-3859 GCA_041303085.1 Crocinitomicaceae bacterium | reverse complement strand
TTAATATGGCCTTGTTGTACCTAAGGTTTGACTACACCGAAAAGGCGAGGATTTATATCAAAGCGGCCAACTCTTATGGCCAAGATGATATTCCAATGGATTTGATCAATAATATGGCGGTGTGTCTTTCTAAAACAAAAAACCACCATGCCGCAGAAGAGCTCTTTGAACGCGCCTTGAACTATGCCCGAAAAGAAAAGCAGCAATTGCTCGAAGCACAAACTTTAGCCAATTTTGGCAATGCGCGCAGGAGAGAGCGCCGTTTTGATGAAGCACTTGCTTTGATGGCGCAGTCAGATGTAGTTTGTGTAAAGATGGGTCTTGGTATTGGGGTTGTGATCAATCAGCTCAATAGGGCGGAACTATACAATGACCGTGGGTCCTATACGCAACTTGCAAGCGAACTCGAAGTGCTAAAGCCGAAGCTTTTTGACTTAGGTGAACCAAGTTATCTTTCTGATTTTTATCGCCTCAGCTACCAGATGAACGACGCCATCGGCAATACTACTGAAGCCAATGCATTTTATCGAAAATACAACAAGCAAAAAGAGTCTTACCTCGGGGACCGCTCAATTAGTTTATTGAGTCAGTGGGAGCTTTCCCAGGCTTATGAACAGCAAGAAAATGAAAAGAATCAGTTGAGGTTGGCGATTCAAAAACAGGAAAACCACAAGTTGTTTTTTGGCTTTATCTTGGTCTTGTCTTTACTCATCATGAGTTTCGTTTTCATGTTCCTTTATCGTCGGGCCAATAAATTGCGCACAGAAAACATGCAGGTCAAGCAACGCATGTCTTTTGACCTTGAACTCAAGTCCAAAGAATTACTTGCTGAATCGCTCAAAAACATCTCCGTCCAACAACTGAAAGAGGAACTCAACGAGAAATTAAATGCCACAATTGAGCTATTGCCAAAAACGCACCATGACAAATTCGAGCAGCTGCAACGATTGCTTAAAACGGCTCCTTCTAAAGGATTTCTAGAGGAGTTCGAGACGCGTTTCAAGGGTGTCTACGAGGAATTCTACACCAAACTCAAGCAGTTGGCTCCAGACCTCAGCCCTCATGAAATCCGCATTTGCGCACTCATGAGATTGCATATTTCAAGCAAAGAAATGGCCATCCTCACCAACCGTACACAAGGCACCATAGACAACACGCGCAGTGTTATTCGCAAAAAGCTCCAATTAGATGATCATGTCAATTTACAGGAGTATATATTAGCTATCTAAAAGCCAATTATTTCGTATGTCGCTTATGATTAGTATTTTATCTACAAGATAATCTAATTCATGTGAGTTCATTATTAAACGTAAATGAGATAAGTATGAGATTGATTTAACATCTTTACAATGTGCCTGGCGTATCTTTGCAATTCAAAATTTCGATTTATGATAAGCACTTCATTGCGCAAAGCACTTTTCCTATCAGTTGCTGTTCTTTCATTTTTACTTAGTAAGGCACAAAATTTAACAATCAGTTCAACTGGCCAAACAGGAACCTCCGGAACCAATTGGAGCATTACAGGCAATTCATTATCTGTAACCGGCACGGCAAATATCAATGCATCAGTCATTGCCGATCACCTCAATGGTAATAACGACCTTTTACTTACCGGCAATACCGCTACAGTTACGATCAATGTCACCCAAGCCATCACTTCATCTTCTTTATCAAATTTGATCATTGGGTCTTCTACCAATGTGGGGAATGTAACTATTTCTGCGGCCATAAGCGTGGGTGGTGAACTTACCATTAACGGTACAGATATCTCTTTAGCTGCAGCGCTGAGTACAACCAGCAATGGCAAAGCACTAAAGTTACTCGCCAAAAATCAGGTTTACAATACAGCGAGTTCATCCTTTACAACTCAGACGGGTCTGATTTTGATTTCCTCAGATGTCGACAATTCAGCTGCAGGAAATATCTACTTCCCTTATAATTTGACCGTTACCTCGAATGGGGGTGATATTACTTTTGCAGGTGGAGACATCAATGGAAGTGGTTTTGCTCGTGGCTTTGGTACTCTTTACGAGGAAGGTATTGATATCCGTGGTGTACTGAATGTACAATCCGTTGGTGGTAACATCATTTTTCGGGGTAAATCAGATATTGGCGATGCAACTGGTCAGGGTATTTATGGTGTTGGTATATGGGAAGGCTCAACGAATAAAACCATTAATTCCGGAACGGGCACCATCTACATTGAAGGCTACAGTTATGGTACAAATACAACTGAGGATTTCAATTACGGAGTCACCTTTGACGGTGCAACCGTTACAATTACTTCGGAAAATACAAGTGCCAATGCAATCGTAATCAAAGGTTCTAATTATTCAGGGGGGGCGACAGGAAGTGCACTTATTGATGGCCGAGGTATAGACATCAGGTCAACAAATACAAAGATTTATGCAACAGGTATAGGTGGTTCAATTAAAATGGATGCCCAAGGATACTTTGGTTTTACGCTCTATGGGAACCTAGAAATTCTAGCGAATTCAGGAACGATAGAACTCAATAATGTCACAAGCGGAGGTAGTACAGATTTTTATTTAAATGGTAACCTTTGGTTAGGTTCGAAAGCTGCAACGCCAGTAAGCACAAGTTCTACAAGTATTACGCTCAGAGGCAATGATTTCAATTTCACGGGAAATTATCCACTTGTCGCTACTACTGGTGTTTTTACGTTAGAACCATGTCAGGCCAGCAGTGCATTTGGGCAAAGTGTGAATAATAATTGGTTTACTTGGAATTCAAATAGTCAGGTGCTTTCTCAGTTGGTCATTGGAAAAGTTGGGAATACTGCAGATATTGTTTTTGGAGCAGCACAAATTGTAGATGGGCCTATTTCATTATATGGCGGCAATATTTCTATCGATCAAAATCTAACCGCTACAGCATCTGGTGCAGCCATACTACTGCAAGCAACAAAAGCAATTGACATAGCAGCCAGCAAAACTGTACAGAGCAATGCTGGAAATATTACTTTGCGTTCAAATTCAGCAGGCGCAGCCCTTAGTGCAGCTTCATCCATCATTTTGAACAGCGGTAGTACCCTGAAGTCACAAGGCGGGAATATAACGCTTGGCGGAAACTTCACAGGATTACAAGGCGCTGGGCTTTACGCAGCGAGCACAAATGCGCCGGCAGTTCTCATCGATGGTGGTATTCTTACTGCTGCGGGTGGAAACATCAAAATTTACGGAAAATGTAGTGGAAGCTATGACGACGGCATTCGCTTAAGAGGCAATATCACAACCACCGGATCGGGCAATATTGAACTTTATGGAGAAGCGCATGGCGGAAATAACGGGTCGACCTATTTTGGCGGTATCACTTTCGGTACATTGGCTGGTTCAACTATTGAAACTGAAAATGGCAACCTCATTCTCGACGGTTACCTCACCAATACACAAAATAACAATACAGGCGCCATCAACTTTTATCGTTCAGGTGGTTCTACTGGGCAAACCAAGCACATCAATCTGTTGTCCAAAACAGGCAACGTTACGGTAAAAGCAGACCGAGGTACAACAGGTGCCTTTGGTATTGGCCATTCCAGCTGGGGGCATGTTTATGTCGGTTCACCAGCTAGCGGCTGGACAGCAACGGGTAATGTTGTTTTCACTTATTCAAGCCTAGTAGGAGCAGGGTATAACGGAATAAAAGTAAAAACTACTGGTGCCGTAACCTACCAGCCCGTGACTGCAAGCTTTGCAGCCGCTCAAGTGCTGCCTTCGAATACACATTATGTTTTGGCGCAAGGCGCATCAAGTTTGACTATTGGTAGTACAACCAACACGGCTAATATTGACATCACTTCAGCACTTTCTATTGCTGGGCCTATTGCCATTTATGGTGG
>JBFYPV010000207.1:0-2869 GCA_041303085.1 Crocinitomicaceae bacterium | reverse complement strand
TACTCAATCTTCCCCAATTCATCAAACTTCCCCTTCATGGTTGGGTTGCCGTGCGTCAGTTTTTTGATCGTGATTTCTTCGGCTTTGTCGTTGGCCAAACGCAAGTTTTTTTCGGAGCCCAGGAGGTTATCTCTGACTTTAGTAAGGTGCTCGATGGTTTTGTCGATTTCTTTGATGGCCGTGTTGAATTTGTCTGACGCGAGTTGGTAATTCTTGGCAAAACCGTCCTTGAATTTATTGAGGCGGTCTTCGAAATTCGTGACGTCGATATTTTGGGCTTTGACCAAAGCGAGTTCGGTGCGGTATTGCAAGGAGTTGAGGGCGGCGTTGCGCAGTAGGGTAATGATCGGGATGAATGCTTGTGGGCGCACCACATACATTTTGGGGTATTTGTACGAGACATCTACAATGCCGGCGTTGTAGAGTTCGTTTTCGGGCTCCAGTAGCGATACCAAGATGGCGTATTCGCAGCCTTTTTTGAGGCGGTCTTCGTGGAGTTTTTTGAAGAAATCTTCGTTCTTTTTCTTGGTGTTGCCTTCCTCTTGTTCGTTTTTCATTTCGAACATGATCGAGATGAATTCGGTGCCGTCGTCGCCAGCCTCGCGGTAAATGAAGTCGCCTTTGGTGCCGGTAGAGGAGTCGTTGTCTTTTTCGAAATAGACGTTTTTATTGAAGGCGGTTGGCCTGATTTTATTGAATTCGATTTCGCAGTGCTGCTCTAAGCTTTCGCCCACCATTTTGGTAGAGAGCTTGGCTTTGAAGTCGCGCAGGCGCTCTATGGCTTCGTCTTTGAGACGCAGTTCGTCGTTTTTGCGCTGTACCTCTGAGCGCAGCTTTTCCTCGAGCGCAGCCTTTTGGTTCTGCAGCTCCATGTCTTTGAGTTTTTTCTCGGTTTCGAGCTCGGAGGCCAGTTTGTTTTTGTCTTGTTCGATGACGGCAACCGCTTCTCTGACCGCAAGGCTTTTCTGTAATTCAAAGGTGCCGAGTTGAGCTTTCAAATCAGCCACTTCTGTACCTACTTTGGCACGCAGTTCGGCAAGTTCCGCATCTTTGGTGCGCAGTGCCACTTGTAATTTTTCATTCGCCTCGGCCTGCGCTATTTTCAAGCCATCTAGACGCTGACGCTCGAGTGCTTGCTCGCGTTTCTGGAGCTCAACTTCAAATTCATGATTGCGCACCTGCTGTAGGATATCGGCATATCCGGCTTCGTCTAAGTTGAAAGTTTTTTGGCAATGAGGACACTTGATTTCGTTCATGGGGGCGCTGGATTTGAGCAAAAAATAATTGGGGACTTGTTTTTGGAACTAACGCTCGATATCAAAAAATACCCATCGGTTGTTGATATAAATGAAACAGAGGTCTCCAAAAACCTGAGCAGATATAACTCGGGATAAGTTCTTGGCGTAGGTATTCGTACAAAATTGCTTTTTAAAGGCTTCTGTTGCTTTTTCTCTAGCGATTTCCTCTTTTTCGTTGTAATCTGATTCATCCATTAGGTTCACAACACGATACATCGAAACCTCATTTGTGTAAGCAAAAGTAGATGGGTAATGTTTCAAGCGGTTGCGATATAATTCAAGTGGCCATGATTTAAAGTTATTGGTTATGGTTATCATTTCTGATGAAGGTGCGATGACAATTTTTTCAATGCTAAAATTTGTGAAAGATTTTTCAAAATTTTGGGCGAGTTCGAGATCTACTTGCGTAGGATACAATTGAATATTCGTTTTGAAATCTTTAAACTCAGCAATCAGTTGCAGGTCTTGCTCTGAATCCAAGGCGTACGGCAGCTGATACACGCAATTTCTGAAAACAAAGTGGACATAATTTCTGGGGAGTGCTTGCTGAACTGTTGGGTCTCCATTTAAGATGCTGTTTGTGAGCCCTGTCGGACAGGGTTGTTTTGACAAAAGCGTATAAAGTGAATCGAGGTCTTGAAAGGTTGGTGCATGTCGGTCTAAAAAGGCCAGTAGCTCTGCATAAGAGTTGATGTCCTTGATTTCTTTGCGCAGTGGATATACATTGGCATCTTCTTCAAGGCTATTCAAATAGGCGTTTATTTTTTCTTCGGTTTCTTCATAGATCATGTCGAAGGGATTCAATTCTGAAGCTATCTTTTCTTCGTCTTTAAGTTCAACATAGCGCCCTAATTCATTGCCCGAACAATTACTTGTTTGCTTCAAACATTTGAGCGCTTGCCCCTGTTCGTAATATACTTTATATCTATTTGCGCATCCTTCTGAAGTCGCATACAAGATGGCAAATATGGGGGAACTGCCCTGACAATAGTAATCGAGTTGCATGGAGCTTTCATACGCCTCTACTTTAATTTGCTTGAGGCCAAAACCATCGTTCAAAGCTAAATAGCGCATCGTGTATTGAGTGTATTCACCGCTCGGGTTTTTGACGGCATCTGCAGGTTTCCATTTCAGGTTAATGGTTTCTTTATAGGCTTTTTTAGCAATTTGTGCATCTATTTGAGCCACGGCATTATTCGCACTAATAATTGGATTATTTGTTTGAGCATAAACATATAAAAGAGGTGATACACACACCAAAAAAAGACCTAATAACCGCATCATTTAAATTTTAATCTAAATTACGATTTTTCAATCCGGCCTCTTCAAAATCGCTCCCTTAATTTTTGGTTCGCTTCACATCCGCAATCAATTGATAAGGTTGTTTGTTTTGTGCATACAGCTCGCGCGGGGTGTAGTAGGGGAGGCGCACGTATTCAGCCAGACTGAGTTTGGTCGTCAGGAAGGCGTCGGCAGGATTTTCAGGGAAGTGCGTGAAAATAGCGTAGTCCGGCTCGACATCAAACCAATCGGCATTGAACTGCTTGACGCATACCAGTTGCCCTTTAGAG
>JBFYPV010000206.1:0-5959 GCA_041303085.1 Crocinitomicaceae bacterium | reverse complement strand
CGGCCAGCAGATGGCTTGCCTGTAACCATACAAAAACCAGGCTCAGGTGCTGGTTCAAAAGGAATGCAGCGAATGGTGGCTTTGGTTTCTTGCTTGACGCGTTCTTCGGTTTCTGGCGTGCCGTCCCAATGCGCTAAGAAAAAACCGCCTTTTTCGATGTCGATTTTGAATTGTTCGTAGGAATCTATGGTGTGGGTGTTGGCTGCGCGGAAATCTTTGGCGCGCTGCAATAGATTTTGTTGGATGTCGTTGAGGAGTGCTTCGATAGCGTCCGCTAAATTTTCAAAATCTAGGGTTTCTTTGGATTTGGTGTCGCGGCGGGCTACTTCTATTTTGCCGTTCTCAAGGTCTCGTGGGCCCATGGCCAAACGGACAGGAACTCCTTTGGTTTCGTACTCGGCGAACTTCCATCCTGGACGGCGGTTGTCGTCGTTGTCGTATTTGAAACGAATGCCTTTGGCCTTTAATTCTTGGGCCAAGAGCTGAAATTTGGCATCGATTTGCGCGAGTTCGTCGTCGGTACGGTAAATTGGCACCCCTACCACCTGAATTGGTGCTAATTTCGGTGGAACAACAAGCCCTTCGTCGTCGGAATGCGTCATGATGAGCGCACCCATTAGACGGGTAGATACACCCCAAGAGGTGGCCCAAACGTAGTCGAGCTTGCCTTCTTTATCGGCAAATTTGACTTCAAAAGCTTTGGCAAAGTTTTGACCTAAAAAATGGCTCGTGCCCGCTTGCAAAGCCTTGCCGTCTTGCATCATTGCTTCAATGCAAAGGGTGTCATCGGCTCCAGCAAAGCGTTCGTTGGCTGTTTTGCGTCCTTTGAGCACAGGCATGGCCATATAGTTTTCAGCGAATTCGGCATAGACATCTAGCATTTGTTCTGCTTCGGCAATGGCTTCTGTCTTGGTAGCGTGGGCGGTATGCCCTTCTTGCCACAAGAACTCAGCGGTGCGCAAGAACAAACGCGTACGCATCTCCCAACGCACCACATTGGCCCATTGATTGATCAAAATGGGGAGGTCGCGGTAAGATTGGATCCAATTTTTGTAGGAATTCCAGATGATGGTTTCTGAAGTTGGGCGAACGATGAGTTCTTCTTGTAATTTAGCGTCTGGATCGACAATCAGCCCACTGCCGTCTTCGGCATTTTTGAGGCGATAGTGCGTCACTACTGCACATTCTTTGGCAAAACCATCGACGTGTGCCGCTTCTTTACTGAGGTAGCTCTTCGGGATGAAAAGCGGGAAATAAGCATTGGAGTGACCTGTTTCTTTGAACTTGGCATCTAGGACGTCGCGCATGTTTTCCCAAATGGCATAACCATAAGGTTTGATGACCATGCAGCCGCGCACATCGGAGTGCTCAGCGAGGTCAGCTTTATAGACGAGGTCGTTGTACCAGGTTGCGTAATCTTCTTGACGGGTGACTTTTTTTTCGGCCATAGGATGCTTTCTTTGAAAGCGCAAAGATAAGCAATTCTATGGTAAGCGGGGCTTGATCGTTTGCGCACTGCAGCGGTTTTGCAACAAACTATTGGTGTAAAACTGATACAACGCGCTCATTTGCCGACTCACTTTGGCTTGTTCCTTTGTATAATTGCGCTGCACATGAGGTGTCCAAGCGATCGGAAGTAGATTGGTTCCGTTGTAAATAAAGGAGAGCAAATTGCCGTTGTCATAGACCATTTTCTGACCTTGCTCGTGCTCAAAACAAGAAGAACCCAATTGAAATGGCGCTTTTTCAATACCCAACAGGTCGAGTAAGGTAGGCATGATGTCAATTTGCTGAAAAACAACTCCTTTGGAAGGCTTGGGTAGTTCAAGTGAGGGATGATAAAAAGCAATAGGAATGCGGTAGCGCCAGTCTAGGGTTTGAAATTGGCGCTGACGGGTTGGCCCGACGTGATCTGCAGTGATGACAAACAAGGTATTTTTGAACCAATCTTCCTTTTGATAGCGCTTGAAAAAGCGACGCAGGGCCAAATCTGTGTAGGCGATTGTTTTGCACAATGGTTCGGGTCCTTTGGGCAATTGTTGCTCGAAACCGGGCGGCAAGGAATAAGGATGATGCGAACTCAGGGTAAAAATACTGCTGAAAAAAGGTTGTTTGGTGCGGCTCAGTTCTTGTCCAAAATAGTGAAGCATGTGGTGATCCCAGACACCCCAATTGCCATCAAAATGCGCCTGATTCGGATAAGACTCTAGGCCCTTGTAGGTATCGACACCCAACGCTTTTGTGAAACTCTTGAAACTCATAGAACCTTCTTTGGCGCCGTGATAAAAAGACGTTTGATACCCTTTATCCTTGAGCATTTGAGGCAAACTATTGAGCTGATTGCTGCAATACGGAGAAAGAATATAAGATTCCGGCAGCCAAGACGGCATACCGGCTAGAATCGCTGGAACGGCATCCATGGATGTGCGACCGTTGGCGATGGCGTAATCAAAAAACAAGCCTTTCTGCAGCAAAGAATCCAGAAAAGGACTATACGACTTCGGACTATTCGGGCCCGCATAATTGGTTCCAAAACTTTCTAAAATCAAGACCACCACGTTTGTATTTGAAGGTAATGTGGTGTGTACTTGTTTGTGCTTGCGGGGCAAAAGGTTTTGCAGGGCGCGTTCTGAATGAAGGGTCAGGAGTTGGCTACTGCCGTCGTCGGTGGTTTTGAGTACGGTAAAAGCCGTATTGAGCACAATTGGGGCGTGCTCTAGGCTACTCAGGGCTGTTGCATCTACAATGCCAATTGGCCGCAACTGCACCCCGCCTCTACCCAATACAAGCACCATACCCAACATGAGAAAGTAGCGTACCATATTTTTTTTCTTTTGGACGGTCTCCGCAAAAACATTGAAATGAGTAAGTTGGCGCCATAAAATAAAGGCGAGACCTATAAAAACCAAGGGCAACCACCAAAACTCACGCAAGAATTCTCCGGCCAAAGAACTTGTTTCAGTTCCGGTGAGCAGGTGGATAAAATAACTGAAGCCCGAGCGTTTTTGGGTGTAAGAAAAATAGGCGATGTCCCAGCTGTTGAGCAATAAGACGAGCAAGCCAACCAAGACCAAGTAAATTTTGACCAGACCTTGAAGTACCTTTTTGCTAGCATTTCCTAAATAAAGGCTGAGCGGATTCAATAACAAAAACAAGGGCAAACTCAGCAGCGCGAGCGTGACCACATCGAAATAGCAACCGATGAAGAAGTGCCACGCGTCGAGGGTCTTGAAGTAGGCAGCATTTTGGATCGCAAAAGCAACGCGCAAAACGCTCATGCTGAGCAGTAAAGAAAGGAAAAACTTAAAAACTGGCTTGGCTTTCAAAGTATTTAGTAGGCCATAAGTTTATCGATGGTCGAAAGCAAGCGCTTGCTTGCCAAGAACTGTTGCTCGAGGTCTGCGGCAAAAGGAACAGGTGTATCTAAGGAAGCTACGCGCAAAACAGGTGCGTCGAGCTGTTCAAAACAATGTTCATTGACTAAGGCCACGATTTCACCGCCGATACCTGCCGTGAGGGTGTCTTCGTGCAATACCAATACGCGTCCGGTTTTGCTCGCTGCGGCAACAATTCCATCGAGGTCTAGCGGCAATAAGGTGCGCAGATCGAGGATCTCAAAGGAGAAATCTGGACGCTGCGCCGCGGCATCTAAAGCCCAATGCACACCCAAACCGTAGGTAATGATGGTGAGGTCTTGTCCTTCTTTGGCGAGCGCTGCTTTGCCAATTGGTGTGTTGTAGTAACCTGCTGGCACCTCGCCTTTTAAGCTGCGGTATAAAAACTTATGCTCGAAGAAAAGTACGGGGTTTGGATCTTCGAATGCGGCAAGCAAAAGGCCTTTCGCATCTTGCGGATTGGACGGATAAACGACTTTGAGCCCTGGCGTATGGACAAACCATGCTTCGTTGCTTTGCGAATGAAATGGGCCAGCTGCCGTGCCCGCGCCAGTAGGCATGCGCACCACAACATCGGCTTTTTGGCCCCAGCGCCAGTGCATTTTAGCCAAATTATTGACAATTTGATTGAAACCAACACTCACGAAATCGGCAAACTGCATCTCAACCATAGCCTTCATGCCTGAAATGCTTAAGCCCAAACCGGCACCAATGATGGCGGATTCACAAAGAGGGGTATTGCGCACGCGGTCTTTGCCAAACGCCTCAACAAAACCTTCAGTGACTTTAAAAGCGCCACCGTATTCTGCGATATCTTGCCCCATAAGCACAAGCTCAGGATGTTTGTGCATGGCCACGCGCAAGCCATCTTGAATGGCGTCGATGAAACGCAGTTCAGTTGCTGCTTCTGTAGGTGCAACGGATTCAAAAGTGTGCGGTGCATAGACGTCGTTCATTTCTTGAGCGAGGTCTGGAACTATTTTGGGAGCAGCATTCGCTTGGTCGAAAGCGTGCTGGATGTCTTCTTTGTATTGTTGCTTGATGCTTTCTATTGCCTGAGCATCGAGGACGCCTTCTTGCAGCAAATACGCTTCGAAGTTGCTAACGGGGTCTTTGGGTTCCCACTCCGCTTGCAGGCCTTCTGGATAGTATTTAGTTCCCGACGCTTCTTCGTGCCCACGCATGCGAAAGGTCATGAGCTCTAAAATGAAAGGACGCGGATTTTCTTGAATTTGCGCACGAATTTGACGTACCGTTTCAATGACAGCTAGGATATTATTGCCGTCCACCTGAATGGCGTCCATGCCGTAGCCGATGCCTTTGTCGATGAATTGCTTGCAGCGAAACTGTTCTGAGGAAGGCGTACTGAGGCCCCAGCGGTTGTTCTCAATGGCAAAAATAACAGGGAGTTGCCACACGGCTGCTACGTTGAGCGCCTCGTGAAAATCACCTTCTGAAGCACCGCCATCGCCTGTAAACACAAGCGTAGTGTCTTGGTTCTTGCGCACTTTAGAAGACAGCGCAATGCCATCGGCAATACCGAGTTGCGGACCCAAGTGAGAAATCATGCCCACTAATTTGTGGTCTTGGGTGCCAAAATGAAAACTGCGGTCGCGGCCTTTGGTGTAGCCATCGGCCTTGCCTTGAAACTGCGCAAATAAACGCTGCAAAGGAATTTGGCGGGTTGTAAACACACCCAAATTGCGGTGCATTGGTAAAATGTATTCATGCGTTGCCATCGCATAGGCGCAACCTACCGAAACGGCCTCTTGCCCCCAACCCGAAAACCATTTGGTGATTTTTCCTTGTCTGAGTAGAATGAGCATCTTTTCCTCAATCAGGCGAGGTAAGACGAGTTGCTTGTAAATGGAGACGAGTTCTTCTTTGGGGAAGGAATGTTGTTGAAAATTGATGGGGTCTTGATCTGGCATTGGATTATACTTTTAAACCGCGAACAACGCGTTCTTTGCGTTTGGTGCGCTCTAGTTTTTTCTTGACAACTAATAAATGTGCTGCGCGTGGCGCACCTCTGGTAAGATCTACTTTGTAATCGTTGCCGCCGTAGCTGATGCGGGCACCACCTTGCGCAGACCAATCTGCATCGAGGTAATAACGACGCACACTTGCGCCATCTGTTTTAGTGGCAAAAGGAATGGCGCGTTGGTCACCGGTTTCAAAACGAACAAGGATTTGGCCTGCATCGCCGAAGTTTTCGAAAATACAGCGTGTTCCGGCTGGAATCACGACAGATTCAGATTGTGAATTTGAACTCGAAACAAGGGCACCGTTTTGGGTGGTGAGCTCACTTGATTGTTTATTCACTTGGTTTAGAATAATGGTATGAGAGGTGTAAAACTGCACTTGACGGAGTTTTTCTTCGGCATCTAGGCTGAATTCGTCGCGGATGGCTGTGGTGTAAGGGATTTTCGTTCCACAAGATGCAGTGAGGGCCGCAAGCAGGATAAAAAGTGCGAATTGTTTCATAGTTGTTAAATTTGTTCAAAATTAATTAAAAAGATGCGTGCTTTGACAAAACTACCGGGCTATCTTTTGGCACTGACTTT
>JBFYPV010000205.1:0-6216 GCA_041303085.1 Crocinitomicaceae bacterium | reverse complement strand
CAAATTGGAGGAGCCATTTTTGGGCTTCTTCGGTTTCAATATTCAATTCGGTGGCTACCATTTTGGCGCCGCGGTCTACTAATTTTTCGTTGGAGAGCTGCATGTCTACCATGCGGTTGCCCTTGACATGCCCGAGCTTGATCATGAGGCTAGTCGAAATCATGTTCAAGATCAATTTTTGGGCGGTGCCCGATTTCATGCGCGTGCTGCCCGTTACAAACTCGGGCCCTACAACAGGCGTGAGGGCATGTTGGGCCAGCGCGGAGAGCGGAGAACCCGGATTGCAAGACAAGCCGGCGGTGAGTAAACCGTTTTCGTTGGCCGCTTGGATGGCACCCAATACGTAGGGTGTGGTTCCTGAGGCGGCAATTCCAACAATGGTGTCGAGGGCAGTGGGTTGGTGGGCTAAAATGTCTTTCCAACCTTGTTGGGCGTCGTCTTCGGCAAATTCTACTGCTTTGCGGATGGCGCTGTCGCCGCCTGCAATGAGGCCAATTACGCGTCCGGCGTCTACGCCAAAAGTAGGCGGGCATTCGCTGGCATCTACAATGCCTAGGCGCCCGCTGGTACCTGCACCAATGTAAATGAGCCTGCCGCCTTGCTGCATGCGTTCATAACAGGCCTCGATGAAGTTTTCGAGTTGGTTCGTAATTTGAGCGATGGCCTGTGGCACGAGTTGATCTTGTGCATTGATGCCCTCGAGCAGCGCGCGGGTACTGAACTGCTCTAAATTGTTGTAATTCGAGCTGGCTTCGGTGATTTTTTCCATTAGTACAGGAATACTTTGCCGTCGGTGGGGCTGAGGTCTACCTCGACGTGGTTTTTAAGGGTAGTGGAGAGGCTGAGCCCGGCAAAATCTGTTTTGATGGGGTAGCGTCTGTGCTGGCGGTCAATGAGGGCCACAGTTTTGATGGCTTTGGTGGCTTGCTCTAAGAATTTGAGCAGTGCGTATTGCATGGTTTTACCGCTGTTTACGACGTCGTCTATTAAAACGATGTAGGAGTTCTTCAAGTCCTTTTGGTCGATAGAAAACGTAATGGCTTCATTCCAGGGTTCGTCTTTGTTGAGGCGAATTTCAAAACACACTACTTTGAGGGCGCTGTTTTGAGCAATCACAGCGGCGAGCAATTGCGCCAATACATAGCCGTTTCCGACAATGCCGCCTAGGTAAATCACCTCTTGGTCAAACGCAACTTCGATGAGCTGATGCCCCAAACGCGTTATTTTTTGCTGAATTTGCTGCTGATTGAGTATTGTTTGCATAGAACAAAGATAAGCAAACACAAAAAAGGCTGCTCAAACGAACAGCCTTTTTTAAAGAGTTGAGAAATATTAATATTTCAAGACGCGTGCCTGCCCTTTTTGTGTTTGGATCAGGTATACACCAGCGTCAAAATTACTCAAGTCGATTGTGTTGGTTTGTCCTTCAAAAATGACTTGGCCGGTGGCGTTCGTGATTTGATAGGTGTCGCCTGCTGTGAGGCCAGCAATTTGGAATACGCCGTTTGAAGGGTTTGGATATACGCCAATATTAGTGTTGAGTTCAGTGAGGCCAACGCTAGCGCGCACATCAAAAACAATTGTACCTGGAGATACGCCAGCTGCAAATTGATCTACGAGGTTGTTGGCGTTGTCAAAAATGCTCACGCTTCCTGTCGAGAAGAAGTCTGTTGCTGAAGCATAAAGGTTGCCGCTAATAGGTTCTTGAGCGAGGTCGTAGAAGTTGTTGGTAATGCCTGCAACTGGCCCAACTAAAGCCATGTTGAGAAGGCTGTAGTCGTTGAGGGTGTTTTCCATGGAAATTTGGTAAACGAGTTTGTCGTCGCGCAGGGCAGAGGTACCGCAGCCTGTTACGGCATTGGCCAAGTTTTGGGTATTCACTGCGCCGTTGAGACTTACTTTTGAAATAGAGGCACCCGACCAATCTTTGTTGTTGACCGTGTAGAGTTCGTTGTTGAACAAGAACATGTTGTCTGGGTTTTTACCTTCTGTGCCGAGGTCGATTTCAGCACCGTACTGCAACGTATTGAGGTCGAGCTGCCCGATAAGGCCTTTTTCGTTGCCCCACTCATATGCGTTGTTGACAGCAACGTAAGCGGTGTTATTGACAACCACAATGTTTTGGGTCGCCCATTTCGGGCCGTTGTTGGTGTCGAGTGCAGCGATGAGTTGCAAGGTGTTTTTGTCAAAAACCTGAAGGTAGGAGTCAAACGTTTGCAGGTACTCGCCGCGCGTTGCGATGAGTTTGTCACCGGCAATGGCGAGGTTGCGCACGCCTGGAAGGTTAATACTGCCTACTTCTTGGTGGGTATTGAGGTTGTATTTGAAAATTTTGGTGTCGGCTGCGACAAAATAAAAATTGCCGTCGATGACCAAGTCAGAGCTGAAACGCTGCCCATCTAGGGTGTCGACAACTACGTAAGTTTGGGTTTGCGGATTGTAAGATCCGACGGTGGCAGGCTCGATGATTGCGTTGGTTTGAAAATCAAAAAAACCTTCGTTGGCGATGAGCACTTGGTGTACGTATTGCTGGGCGTACAAACTTGCACTGGTGAGTGCAGCAACTAAAAATAATCCTTTTTTCATGTGTTGAACATTTAAATAAATTAAACAAGGACACGGAAAAAAGTGGAGCGGCAAGGGTATACGAAGCCCTTGGCGATACCGACCTTGATCTGAAGTCTTCACGCTGTTCGAGGGCAAGTCTTCTGGCTCATGCCTGTTGTTGCTTTGCCTTCCCGCTTGCGCAGTGGCCTTGTGAAAGCAACTTTTTAGACACTTACAGCTGCAGATACAGCTCCGGATTCTAACCGGATTCCTTATTAAGTTCGACGAGCGAACACCTAAGAACGCTGCAAAGATAGCAATAAAAGCGGGTTAGCTTTTGCGCGTATCAAAAAGAGTTCTTATCTTTGCAGCCGTATTGACCAAGGTGGTCAGTCTACATAATAATCATTTACACAAATATTAGCATGTATTTAGATTCAGCAAAGAAGAAAGAGATCTTCGCCAAACACGGTGGTTCAGAAACCAACACCGGTTCTACAGAAGGCCAAGTGGCCTTGTTTACTTTTCGCATTGCTCACCTCACTGAGCACTTGAAAAAGAACCGCAAAGACTACGGTACCCAACGCGCACTTCAGTTGTTAGTTGGTAAGCGTCGTAGCCTTCTTGACTACCTAAAGGCAAACGATATCGAGAAATACCGTGCCTTGATCAAAGAATTAGGACTTCGTCGTTAATTCTGAGACCAGCTCGGAAAATTTTATGGGAGAGGGGGCTTCGATAACATCGATAGCCCCTTCTTTTGTTTTAAAGTTGTAAATAAATAAAGATGAATATAGGAACAAGAAAGTCAATGATGACTGGCGGCAAGGAAATCCTTGTAGAGACCGGGAAGTTGGCAAAACAGGCAGATGGTTCTGTTGTGGTGCGCATGGGCGACACCATGTTGCTCGCTACTGTTGTGGCAGCGCAAGACGCAAAGGAAGGCGTAGATTTTCTTCCACTTACGGTAGATTACCGTGAAAAGTATTCGGCAGCTGGTCGTTTTCCAGGCGGTTTCTTCCGTCGTGAGGCACGCCCTTCCGAAACTGAAATTTTAGTCATGCGTTTGGTAGACCGCGCTTTGCGTCCGCTCTTCCCAGACGATTACCATGCCGAAGTACAGGTCATGATCCAACTCATGTCTTACGACGGTGTCCACAACCCAGACGCTTTGTGCGGTTTGGCAGCATCTTCTGCAATTGCGGTATCGAACATTCCGTTCAATGGCCCAATGTCTGAAGTACGCGTCGGACGCATCAATGGTGAGTTCATCATCAACCCAACAATGGCAGAAATTGCCCTTTCTGATATCGATGTAATGGTAGCAGGAACCGCAAAAGACGTCAACATGGTTGAAGGCGAAATGCAAGAAATCTCCGAAGCCGAATTGGTTGAGGTTATCAAACTTGCACACGCTGCCATTATTGAACAATGTAACTTCCAATTAGCACTCGCTGCAGAAATCCCTACTGCCAATCCAAAACGCGAATACTCCCACGAGTCTCACGACGCCGACGTTCGCGCCAAAGTTTTCGAATTGGCCATGGAAAAATGTAAAGATGTAGCGCGCATGGGTCTTGCCAACAAGGCAAAACGCACCGAGCTCTTCGATGCCATTAAAGCAGAAGTGAAAGCAGGTTTTTCTGAAGAAGAACTCGAGCACGCTGCCAAATTTATTTCTGTATACTTCTCAGAAGTGAAGAAAAAAGCAGTTCGTTGGGTCATGCTCAATGAGCGCGCGCGCTTAGATGGTCGTCAGTTCGACGAAATCCGTCCAATTTGGGCTGAGGTAGATTACCTTCCAATGGTTCACGGTTCAGCGGTATTTACACGCGGAGAAACACAATCACTCACCACACTTACCCTCGGCGGTAAAATGGACGAGCAAATGATCGACGGCGCTACTTTCCAAGGCACCGAAAAATTCTTATTACACTACAACTTCCCACCATTCTCTACAGGTGAAGCCAAACCACTTCGTGGAACTTCACGTCGCGAAATCGGTCACGGAAACTTGGCACTTCGCGCCCTTAAGCCAGTGATGCCAGACGACTACCCATATGCAGTTCGTATTGTCTCTGACATTTTAGAATCAAATGGTTCGTCTTCAATGGCTACAGTTTGTGCCGGAACCCTCGCCCTCATGGATGGCGGTGTGCCGATCAAATCACCAGTTTCTGGTATCGCTATGGGCTTGGTTGCCGACGAAGGTAAATTTGCTGTATTGTCTGACATCCTTGGCGATGAAGACCACCTCGGCGACATGGACTTCAAAGTAACCGGAACTGCCAATGGTATCACTGCTTGTCAGATGGATATCAAAGTCGATGGTTTGCCATACGAAGTCTTGACACAAGCACTAGAGCAATCTCGCGCAGGTCGTTTGCATATCCTCGGTAAAATCACCGAAACAATGGCTGCACCGCGTCCGGAGCTCAAGCCACAAACACCGCGTTTGGAAGCACTCAACGTGCCTAACGAAATGATCGGTGCCATCATCGGACCTGGAGGAAAAATCATCCAAGGTTTGCAGAAAGAAACCAAAACCACCATCACCATCGAAGAATTACCAAACGGTGAAGGACGCGTTCAAGTACTTTCCAACAATGGCAACGACATGGCTGAAGCCATCCGCTTGATCCGCCAAATTGCATTCCCGCCTCAAGTAGACGAAGGTGCAACTTATGAAGGTAAAGTGAAGTCTGTAAAAGAATTCGGTTGCTTCGTAGAAATCGTTCCCGGAACAGACGGCCTGATCCACATCTCTGAATTTGCTTGGGAAAAAACAGCAAAAATGGAAGATGTCGTGAAGGAAGGCGAAATGCTAACTTTCAAAGTCATTGGCAAAGATCCAAAAACCAAAAAATGGAAATTATCTCGCAAAGTTTTGTTGCCACGCCCTGAGCGTCCGGCTACAGAGCCAACTGCTGCAGAATAATTTTTACATTCAATTATTCATAAAAGGCGAGGGAAACTTCGCCTTTTTTTTGTGCAGGGACCTCAAATTAACAGCTTGTTCATCTGAAGTTTCCGCATATTAACTTACAAAGTTGTAATTTTACCGAATCAAAAATATTTTTATGAAAAAAGGTTTACTTTTTATACTCACCATTCTGAGCCTCAATGTGTTCGCACAAGCTTTTGAATCTTTCAATTTTACGGGTTCTGCCAACGCCAACGGCTGGACAACCCATAGTGTAACTGCTGGCCAAGAAGGCCAATTGGTTGCCCTCACTACGCCTTCTCAAAGCGGCGCTTCACTTTCTTACACGGGCTTAGCAGCTTCTACAGCAAACCGTATGGCCCTTGTTGCAGGTTCTTCTTCAGCTACTGAAGACCTCAACAAAGCCTTCACCACAACACTACCCACGGGCTACTTTTCCTTTTTATTGAATGTGACCAACACAACCGGACTTACCGCCAACGGTGCTTATTTCATAGGTTTTGGTGGTACTGCTGGTGCAAGTGTTACTATTTATTTTCCGCGCTTGTTCATCAAGTTAGGAGCTACACCCAACACTTTTCAATTAGGTATATTGAATACCTCTGGTGGCGCAGGTGCGGTGGCCACTTATCTTCCGACAGAATATACACCTGGTACAACCATGCTAGTGGTTGCCAAAGCAAGTGCTCCTGCAGTTGCTGGAGCCATTACGGCTTCATTATGGG
>JBFYPV010000204.1:0-11459 GCA_041303085.1 Crocinitomicaceae bacterium | reverse complement strand
GCAATTTTTTGTCGAAAAATCCAAATCTAACCAATCGTTATATTGGTATGATCTGCGGCTTGTTTACCAATGAAGAATTTACGTTTTATTTGAGCCAAAAATCAGTAGTAGATAAACGCATTAAAGAACTGCTGATTACCCGCTTTCTCTCTTATCAAGCGTAGTTTAAACCATATCAAACGCTGCAATAAAAACAGGTTCTTTGGGTTCAAAATCTCCTCTGACCACTACATCTACCTTTGCAACGCCAATAATTTGATGCAACAAGCCCCATTTGAACTGTTGCTGTGCTTTTTGGTAGAGCGGGTCTCTGGTGTCGTTCCACCACAGCATGGTGTGTAGTTTTTCTTGGGCCAAAACGGCTTCAAATAAGCGCGACACATCTGCTATATTTCCAGACGGATTGCACACTACATCGGGCACTAAAAACGTATGTTCTTTTGGCTGAATGAGTTTGCGCAAAAAGGGAATGTAAGGCAGTAATTTCACTTGAAGGCCACCCAATTTGCCTGGCAGCCGCTGGATTTCCCAACGCACCTGATGAAATTGCGCAAAGGCCAGGCGCTCCCCTTTGTCATCGAAAAGTGTATACACCGTTCCGTTTTCAAAAAAGTGAGTAAAATAGGCGCTGTAGTGGCTGTAGTGGCTTTCTATTGTTTGAAAAACTTGACCTTCAATCTTTTCTTTTCTCAGATCGGCTGCTTCCTTCGGAAAAACCCTACTGAACGTTTGGGTGTTCAAATAGGCCTTGGTTTGGAAACCAAACGTTTCGCTCATCCATTTGCTGCGCACATTTTTGGCGTCGATGTAGGCGTAACAATAAGCTTGGGTACCGGGGTATTTTGTCGTGATGTCCAAGAATACGTTTTCAATTTCTTTCTTGATTTGCGACTTCGGATTCATGCGCGCCTTTCCTTTGGACTGAAAGCGTTTGTCAAAAGCAAAATAGCGCAAGTACAAGCCAAAAGGTCGCTTGCAGAAAGTAATATTGGCAAGCAGGTTTTCGCGACGGCGCAAGGAAAAGCTCAGTGGGTGGTCGGTATGCGCCACGCTTTGAGCCACATCTAAATGCTTGTATTTGGCACCGTTTGTACCTAACACCGTTTGTTCAAAAAGCGCGACTAAATCAGTACTAATATGCTCTGCTTGTTCGAATTTCATAAGCGAAAGTAGCAATTATAAGATTTTACTGAGCCAGGTCAGGAGTTCGGTTTGTTGTTGCCCCTTGAGTACTTTGGTGACACTGATTTGCTGTTTTTCCAATTCTTGCGCGGTGGAACTGCCCCAGGCAACAACTTTTGCGTGTGCAGGAATGGTGTTATGCTCCAGAAAAGCAAGGACATTGCTCGGAGAAGAAAAAACATAGATGTCTTTTTCTTTGATGTGCAGTTTTTTGAATCGGGTGTTGTAAACCGGAACAATCATTTTTTCGCTATCAGGAATCAAAGCAGCGTAGGTCCCGATCGATAACTGACTGCTCGGAAAGCAAACGCTGCGGCCCTTTCGCCAGGCGTTGAAGCGTTCGGCTTCTGCTTTGGGCAGGCCCGATTGCTGGGCAATGAACGCTACTTCTTTTTGATAGCGCTCTGCCACTTTTTTGGCCGTTTCTAGACCGGCACACGCAATGAGTGCAGTGGTCGTGCATTGGCTAAAAAAGAATTCGGCTGCGCGGATACTCGCGAGAAATAAGATGTCGTACTTGCGAGGGCAGTCAAAGGGGAGTGCTTCAAAATCAATGAGCGCTTGTGCTTCTAAAATGCCATTTTGCTGAAGTGCGAACAAGCCTTCATTGAGATCTTCTGGATCTTTTGATAGGAAGATCCGGCTCATGGTTAGTTGCTTAGCGCCGAGACGATGTCAGCAATGTACGCATCGATTTCGAATTGAAAAAACTGGGCAGCTTCATTTGCATTTGAAGCGTGGGCAGCATAGATTTTGGTGTCGCCAAAATAGACGCCAAGGGGCAATTGGCAGCCACCCTCCATGGCTTGGAGTACACCGCGCTCTATGGCGATGTGTGCAGCAACTGCAGGATGGTTGAGTTGAGAAACAACAGCTTGCGTTTGTTGGTCATTTTCACGGATTTGCAAACCCAGCACACCTTGAGCCGGCGCAGGTACAAATTCGGTAGGGTCTAGAACCAATGTGTGGAGGTCTGAGAGTGGAAGTTGCAAACGGCTCACACCTGCATTGGCCAGAAGGATGGCGTCATAGGCGCCACTGCGCAGTTTGTCTATGCGGGTAGGCACGTTGCCGCGCAATTCTTCGATCTGTAGATCGGGGCGCAGTGCTTTGATGATTGCTTTTCTGCGCGCTGAAGAAGTGCCGATAATGGCGCCCTGTTTGAGGCCCCACTTTTGGGTAGGATCTTGGGCAGACTTGCGCATGAGTAAGAGTTCTGATGGGTCTTCGCGGTAAGAGACAGCACCGATGCAGAGGCCAGCGGGCTGTGTTGTTTCGAGGTCTTTGTGAGAATGGACCGCGAGGTCGATGTCGTTATTGAGTAAGGCCGCTTCAATTTCTTTGGTAAAAAAGCCTTTACCTTCTAGTTTATCAAAGCTGAGGTCTTGGATGCGATCGCCTTGTGTGACGATGATCTGAAGTTGTACCTCGCAGCCGAGTTCTTCGAGTTGGTTTTTGACAAAGTGTGCTTGCCACAAAGCGAGGTCGCTGCCGCGTGTGCCAATGCGGATGAGCGGTTTAGTCTGCATGGTTGAGGATGATTTCTTTGGCCAACTTCATGGGGCCACTGATGTATTTTTTTTCGAGGTAGCTCACTACTTTGTCGAGCACTTCTTTGGCTTGTGGATCAAGGGTGTCGAGGTCTTCTTTGAAGATTTCTGCATAAGCTGTTGCGCGCAGCTCCTTCACTTGAGCAGGTACGTTGCGCATGGCAATTTCTACTTTGCGCTCGCGCAAGAGGTGCTGAAACTCATAGCGCGCATTGGCAATGATTTCTTCTACCTGCTGCAGCTCTTTGGAGCGCTCCTTGACGTTTTCGTTGGAGATGCGTTGAAGGTATTCGATGGACAGGTATTTGACCGCATGCGCATCTAGGATGGCTTGGTCGAGGTCTTGCGGAATGGCGAGGTCGATGACGATTTTTTCTTGTGTTTCACCGTTCAGTAAAGTGTTGTACAGAGCAGGCGTAATGATAACGCCTTCCGCTGCGGTACAGGTGATCAGTACGTCAAAACCACTTTGGTAATGAGGCAGCGCCTCTAGTGCAAAAGCATTTCCGCGAATTTCGTCGGCGAGTTTTTGCGCGTTTCCCAAAGAGCGATTGAAGACTTGAAAGTTTTTGAAGCCGTGTTTTTTGAGAAAACGAGACATGGTAGTGTTCGTGACACCGGCGCCAATAATGAGAATGCGGGCCTCGAGCGGAATATTGAGTTGCTTGAGGTATTGGTAGGCCAATGAAACAACGGAAACAGGTTTGGTCGAGATGCTGGTCTCGGTGTAAACTTGCTTGGCCGTTTCGATGACTTTTTTCATGAGTAAGCGAAGGAGGTCACCGGTGAGCTGAAGGCTGTTGCAGTGTTCGTAAGCCAAGCGCACTTGTGTAATGATTTCGCGTTCCCCGATGATCATGGAGTCTATGGAAGACGCTACCGAAAGTGCGTGCTGCACAGCTGCGCTTCCCGAGTATACTTCGGCCTTGCGAACGTAGTCTTCTAATTGAATCGGAACTAACTTTGGGTAGAGTGTTTGCAGCAAACGGGTCAGAAAAGGGGTGTCGAGCTCTGTGCTACAGACAAAGGTGATTTCGACGCGGTTGCAGGTGGTCAGGAACATGAGTTCTGTGAGGCCCAGCGCCGCTTTGAGTTGCGCTAATTGCAAGACCTGCGCTTCTTTTTCGATGTGCAACAAACCAATTTTACTGACTTCTAGTTGTCGGTGCGTAAAGGCGATAATATGGAGTTGTTGCAACAAAGCGCTTTTTCTATAGTGCAAAGCTAAGTGCTAGCTGCCGCAGTATTGTCATTGAATTGTCATAATTGCTAATTTAGAATCGGTTCAAATAGCCCAAGAACCTTAACTTTGCGTCATGCAACAAACTTTTCAGGCCATTCTTTTTGATTTAGGTGGCGTACTCATCGATATCGACTACCACGCCACAGAAAAAGCATTTGAAAAATTAGGCGTTGCCGATTTCAAAGAGCGCTACACGCAATTTGCTCAAAATGCGCTATTTGACCGTTTTGAGTGCGGTGAAATTTCCGAGCAACACTTCGTCAATCTTTTGTTGCCGTATACGCAAGCAGGCACTTCTCCCAACCAAGTTGTTGCGGCCTGGAACGCCATGATCGGCGCTTTTCCACAAAGAAAAATTGCGCTTTTAAATCAATTGAAAAACCAACAAATACCGCTTTTTTTACTGAGCAATACCAATGCTTTGCATCTCGTTGAGGTGTCAAGAGCCTTGAAAAAGGTTTCTGATGTGGCCTTGGGCAGCTATTTTGAGCAGGTTTTTTTATCGCACGAAATTGGCAAGAGAAAACCGCATCCGCAAACGTTTTTGTGGACCTGCGACCAAATGGGTTTTCCACCAGCAGACGTCTTGTTTATCGACGACAGCCCTCAACATATTGCAGGTGCTCAGGAAGCTGGCTTACAGACTTATTTTTACGAGAACGAGACGGCTTTTTACGCGCTCTTTTCTTGACACAGCTCCACGAGCAGGCCGTTGGTCGATTTGGGATGTAAAAACGCAATGCGCTTGTTGTCGGCACCGTCTTTTGGGCTTTGATGGATCAATTGAAAGCCCGCCTTTTCCAAGCGCTCAAGCTCTGCGTCGATATCTGCAACTTCAAAGGCGACATGATGAAACCCGGGGCCATTTTTCTCTAAAAACTTGGCTATCGGAGAGTCGGGCTTGCTGGCTTCTAAGAGTTCAATTTTAGATTCACCCACCTGAAAAAATGCGGTTTTGACCCCTTCAGATGCTACTGCTTCTTGTTTGTAGCAAGGCGTATTGAGCAGCGCTTCAAACAGCGGTATAGACTGCTCCAAACTTGCTACTGCAATGCCGAGGTGTTCGATGCGCTTCATAATTTAGTCGTCGATTTTGATGAATTTTTCGGTTTTGTTGTCGTAGTTGATGAAATACACACCGCTCACAATATTGCGGCAGTCTACCGTTGCACTGTAACCTGTTTTGAGCAGGTTGCCATAGGCATCGTAAATCTCATATTTCGTTTTGACCACTTGATTTTTGGCCTTAAAAGTCAGGGTGGAATGCACTTTGGTAGGGCTGAAGCTAACGGCTGGAATAGTCGAGGTGAAGCTCGTGCTTTTGGAAGCTCTTGGCTTGCCCGAACTATCGGTTTGACTCACCCTGACGGTATTTTTACCGGAGTGCGGTGTCAGTTGAAATTGATAAGTATTAGCGCCCTTGGTTCCTTTGCCCTTGACTTGCCCAACTTCTACCCAACGCCCCCACTTGTATTGCTCTATACTGAAGTCGAGGACAGCCTGTTCATTGGTGGTGGTCCAGCTTAGGCTACCGTCTTTTTGGGCCGAAATTTGCGTGCACTCAAACGTGCTTTTGGGCAATAAAATACTGGGGTTCAAGAAGCGCGGTTCGCAGCCAGCGGCGTGTTCGAGCACCACAAACACGTCAGCTCCTTTTTTGAGGTGAAAGAGCTGAAAATCGATTTCAAAGTGTGAGGTTTGAATAACGGCCGGGAGGATTTCACCATTGACGAGCACCTTGCTGATACAAAAGCCAAAACCGTCTGCCATTGGCGGGTTATTGACAATCAGGTTTTTTTCTTGGTAGGTGCCTTCAAGCGAGAGGAGCTCGACTTGTGCGTTGGTGGTCAAACTCCAGCCGAGCAGATAAACGAACAATAAACGAACCAACATTTGCTTGCTTTTCTTACAAATATAGCATGAATCAAGTGCTTTCGATTAATTTTGTCTCATGCCGAATACAAACTACGACTTCATCAAAGCACTGCACCTTATTTTTATGGTCAGTTGGTTTGCGGGGCTGTTTTATATGGTGCGCTTGTTCATTTATTTTAGAGAAGCTGCCGATAAACCCACTCCTGAGAAAGAAATTTTACAAAACCAATTCGTCATCATGATGCAGCGCCTGTGGTGGATCATCACTACGCCGGCAATGGTCCTGACGGTTGCATTTGGCGTCTGGATGCTTGCCCTCAACCCCGCTTATTTGCTCAAAGCACCCTGGATGCACCTCAAACTTGGCTTCGTTTTACTCTTGCTGATTTATCATTTTTATTCCCAAAAACTTTTGAGAAATGCAGAGGCTGGCCAGCTTAAATGGTCTTCTAATCAGCTCCGGATTTGGAATGAAGTGGCCACACTATTATTGGTCATTATTGTGTTTTTAGTGGTCCTGAAAAACCACCTGAACTGGATCAGCGGAACCCTAGGATTTTTTGGTGTTGGCGTTGGACTGATGTTAGGAATCAAACTCTACAAGAAATTGCGCAAAACTCAAGCCTGAATTGTTCAAAAATTAAATTGTTTCTTTAGAAAGTTTGGTTACCTTTGCAAAAATTTTTTCGCAAACACGCAAAAACACAATCTAATGCAGCAAGCAGGTAAGTTTTCTTCACTTTTGCAAATCATCGTTTTCGCATTGTCATTCTTTGTTTTTCAACCTTTTGCAAAGGCCGCTGAAGAAGAAAATTTCAACGTTGGCGAAATGATCATGCACCACATTAAAGATGCGCATGAATGGCACATCACCGGGCCTGAGCACGGCGGCACCAGCATTTACCTCCCTGTTATTCTCCACGACAACGGCTTTAAGTTTTTCAGTTCAAAATATTTCTACCACGGGAAAGAAGTAACTGTAACCAACAAAGACAGCCTCACACTTCATTATATGGAAGGTGTAGGTCCAGCAAAAGGTTACGCACTTTATCACGAAGAAATTTACAAGCTCAACAACGAAGGTGCACTTCATTTCGAAGGCGAACACCCACACAACGCTTCACCTACAGACCTTTCGGTTACCAAAAACGTAGCATCATTGTTATTAGGTTCATTATTGATCCTTGTCATTATGCTTACTGTTGCTGGTTTTTACCGCAAAAACGGCGCAGTTGCACCAAAAGGATTGGCTAAGTTCTTAGAGCCCATCATCGTTATGGTCCGCGACGACATCGCTAAAGCCAACATCGACAAACACAAATACCACAAGTACGTTCCTTACTTACTGACCATTTTCTTCTTCATCTGGATCAACAACATGTTGGGCCTCATTCCAATTATTCCGGGCGGAGCCAACCTTACCGGTAACATCACCATCACGCTTTTCTTGGCTTTCTGTACTTTGCTCGTAACGGTATTCTCAGGTAATAAAAACTACTGGGGCCACATCTTCTGGATGCCAGGTATTCCTGTTCCCATGAAAATCTTCATGATTCCAATTGAGCTGATTGGCATCTTCACTAAGCCCTTCGCCCTCATGATCCGTTTGTTTGCGAACATTACGGCTGGTCACATTATCGTTTTAGCTTTGATTTCCATCATCTTTATCAACAAAAACATCGCTTGGGCAGGCTTGTCTGTCCCGATGGCTTTGTTTATTTCGGTGCTCGAAATCCTCGTTGCTTTCTTACAAGGTTTCCTCTTTGCAATGCTTTCGGCATTGTTTATTGGGGCGGCTGTAGAAGAAGCACACCATTAATTAGTAACCTTTTAAATTAAATACAATGACAGGAATGTTTGGTAGTATTGCAGCAATCGGAGCTGGATTGGCAGTTTTAGGCGCAGGCCTTGGAATCGGTCGTATCGGTGGTTCTGCAGTAGAAGGTATTGCGCGCAACCCAGAAGCAGCTGGTAAAATTCAAACAGCGATGATCATCGCAGCAGCCCTCATCGAAGGTGTTGCATTGTTTGGAGTAGTAGTTGGTCTTCTCGGAGCAAAAGCGTAATTAAACTCAAAAGGAAACTGCAACGGTTGGTTGCGGTTTCCTTTTTTTAAATTTTAAAAAACACACAAAAATGGATTTGATATTACCCGATTTTGGTTTATTAGTTTGGACAGGCCTCGTATTTAGCCTTTTGATGTTCTTATTGGCCAAATTTGCATGGAAGCCAATTTTGAATGCGGTCAATACGCGCGAGCAAAAAATTTCAGAAGCATTAGAACTTGCCGAGAAAACAAAAGCAGAAATGCAGGCGCTCAAAGCTGAGAACGACCAAATTCTCAAAGAAGCACGTGCAGAACGCGATCAAATTTTAAAAGAAGCGAAAGAAGCTGCTTTAGGTATGGTTGAAGACGCAAAAGGAAAAGCGAAAGACGAAGCAGCTAAAGTTGTGGAATCTGCTCGCCAGACCATCAACAGCGAAAAAGCAGCCGCTATGGCCGAGCTCAAAAACCACGTAGCTAGTCTTTCTTTAGAAATCGCTGAGAAAGTCGTTCGCCATGAACTCAGTTCAGACGACAAACAAAAAGCCCTTGCAACGCAACTTGCTGGCGAAATCAAAATGAACTAATCCATGAAGTCCAATAAATCCGCTGTTCGCTATGCTACCGCTCTTTTAGAGTTGGCTATCGAGCACAACAAAGTGGAGCTCATCGAGGCAGACATCCTTCAACTGCTCAAAACAGCAGAAGAAGTCCATGACTTCCAAGTTTTCTTGAGTTCACCACTCATCATCACCGACAAGAAAATTGCGATCCTTCATCAAATTTTCAAGGATTTCAACCAAACTACCCTCGACTTCTTGTCATTGGTAGCCAATAACGGTCGCGAATCCATCATGGTCTTCATCGCCAACCAATTCATGTCCTTGCTCAAAGCGCATCGCGGAATTGTTCCGATCACCATCATCAGCGCTCAGCAACTAGAAGACAGCACCAAGGCCTCTATTCTTTCTCAAATTTCAGCAAGTATCAAAGGTACTGCCGAAATCACAGAAAAAATCGATGCCGACCTCATCGGTGGTTTCATCGTTCGCATGGGTGACCACCAAATAGATGCTTCAGTTGCAAGTCAGCTCAAGCGACTTAAACAACAATTTGTATAATCGTCAACAGACAAAATAAAATAAGTACACATGGCAGATATTAAACCAGCAGAAGTTTCCGCAATATTGAGAGAGCAACTCTCAGGTTTCCGCTCAGAAGCTGAATTGCAAGAAGTAGGAACGGTACTTCAGGTAGGAGATGGTATTGCACGCATTTACGGAATGAACGGCGTTCAGTACGGCGAACTCATTGAATTTGATGGAGGCATGCAAGGAATTGCACTCAACCTCGAAGAAGACAACGTCGGAGCAGTATTGCTTGGTCGTTCTTCTAGCGTTAAAGAAGGTGACACCGTACGTCGTTTGGGTAAAATTGCATCGGTTAAAGTTGGAGATGGAATGGTAGGTCGCGTTGTCGACACTTTGGGCCAGCCTATCGACGGTAAAGGACCTATCCAAGGTGAGCTTTACGAGATGCCAATCGAGCGCAAAGCACCGGGTGTAATCTTCCGTCAGCCAGTAAATGAGCCTCTTCAAACAGGTATCAAGGCAATTGATGCCATGATTCCAATTGGTCGCGGACAGCGCGAGCTCATCATCGGTGACCGCCAAACTGGTAAAACCACTGTTGCGATTGACACCATCATTAACCAACGCGAGTTTTACGACCGCGGCGAGCCAGTTTACTGTATTTATGTAGCGATTGGCCAAAAAGGTTCTACCGTTGCCGGTATCGTTAAAAAATTAGAAGATGCAGGTGCAATGGCCTACACAACTGTAGTTGCCTCTAACGCCTCTGATCCAGCTCCAATGCAGTTTTACGCGCCAATGACCGGTGCAGCTGTCGGAGAATACTTCCGCGACTGCGGTAAGCCTGCGCTTATCGTTTATGATGACCTTTCTAAGCAAGCGGTTGCTTACCGTGAGGTATCACTTCTTTTGCGTCGCCCTCCAGGTCGCGAGGCATACCCAGGTGATGTCTTCTACCTTCACTCTCGTTTGCTCGAGCGTGCGGCAAAAGTGATTGCCGATGACAACATCGCCAAACAAATGAACGATCTTCCAGCTTCTTTGAAAGACAAAGTACGCGGTGGTGGTTCACTTACAGCACTTCCTATCATTGAAACACAAGCAGGTGACGTTTCTGCGTACATTCCTACAAACGTGATTTCCATTACCGACGGTCAGATCTTCTTGGAAGGTGACTTGTTCAACTCAGGTGTACGTCCGGCAATTAACGTAGGTATCTCTGTATCACGCGTTGGTGGTTCTGCTCAAATTAAGTCAATGAAAAAAGTGGCTGGTACCTTGAAGCTTGACCAAGCACAATACCGCGAACTTGAAGCGTTTGCAAAATTTGGTTCAGACCTAGATGCTGCTACAAAAGCGGTCCTAGACAAAGGTGCACGCAACGTAGAAATCTTGAAGCAACGCGAAGGTGATCCATATCCAGTAGAAAAGCAAATTGCAATTATCTACGCTGGTGTGAAAGGCCTTATGCAACCGGTTCCAGTTTCTAAAATCAAGGAATTCGAAAAAGACTACCTTACTGTATTAGAAGCCAACCACGCAGATACACTTGTCGCACTCAAAGCAGGAAAATACACAGACGAAATCGAGGCCGTTTTGACTAAAACAGCTAAAGAAGTTGCTGCTAAATTTGCATAATTACAGCCTTAATTCAGGATTACAATGGCGAATCTAAAAGAAATACGTAACCGCATTAGTTCAGTGGGCTCCACCATGCAGATTACCTCTGCAATGAAAATGGTGTCGGCTGCTAAATTGAAACGCGCACAAGATGCCGTAACGCAAATGCGTCCGTATGCGGGCAAATTGCGCGAGATCCTCGAGAACCTAAGTGCGAGCCTTGATCTCTCAGAAAACGCCTATGCAGAACAGCGCGAGGTCAACAAAATTCTGATTGTCGGCATTACTTCCAATCGCGGTCTTTGCGGTGGTTTCAACAACAACATCATCAAGCGTGTAGGCACACTCATTGCCGACGATTACGCAGGAAAAGAAGTTTCAGTACTTTGTTTAGGTAAGAAAATCAAGGATGTGTACAAACGCACGCCAAATTTCTACGCCAATGACAAATTAGAGAACATGGAAGACGTCTATGCCGATTTGCGTTTTGAGCTCGTTGCTCAAGTAGCCGAAGAAATCATGGCCCAATTCCTCAACAAATCTTTTGACAAAGTAGTTTTGGTTTACAACCGTTTTGTAAACGCTGCTACTCAGTCTATCGAGACAGAACAGTTTTTACCAATCGTACCAACAGTTTCTAGCTCTGAATCTGGCGACTACATCTTTGAACCTTCAAAAATGGACATCGTAGAAGACTTGTTGCCAAAATCCATGAAACTTCAGCTTTACAAAGCCATCAGAGATTCATTTGCTTCTGAACACGGCGCGCGCATGACTGCCATGCACAAAGCCACTGACAACGCAAGTGAACTTCAGAAAAGCCTTAAACTCAGTTACAACAAAGCGCGCCAAGC
>JBFYPV010000203.1:0-10296 GCA_041303085.1 Crocinitomicaceae bacterium | reverse complement strand
GAAGCGTAGTTTGTTCAGAAATGTATTGTTGGCGCTATTTGTGGCCATATATTGCATGGGTTTGTTTGCATACAGCAATGGCCGTGCTGCTCTGAACACCAATCAAGTACTGCAAGCTATCTCGAATGGTTTGCTCATCGGACATGTTTATTTTTGGATGCAATCCACTGCTCACAAGCGTTTGCAAGTCATAGTTGGATTACTGAGCGCCATCTTTTACCTCGTGGCGCAACAGGCTGTACTGCCTTACGTTTGGTTTTGGGTGTTGTTGTTGCTCCAAGTTTTGTTAACGGCGCAATACGAAAGAGGCCTCAAATGGCGACAGATTCCTTTTTTAAAGAACTTCCTGATCCCAGTAATGTGGTTTGTACAATTGAATTTGATTGGTGGTTTATCGGGCAATTGGCAACTGCTGTTCCTTCCATTTTTTCTTTTTTACCTGGCCTTGAGCATACAGGCGGATATCGAAGACATCGAAGCCGACCAAGGAAAAATCAAAACCTTGGCGGGTCTTTTGGGTAAAGACAGCGCAACTTATGTCGTTTTGTTTTTGCTGACTTTGTTTAGCTTTTTCATGGGTTTACCTTGGGTATGGATCATGCTCGTGTTATTAGTGGTGCGCCGAGAACTGCGCTTGCCGAAGGGCTGCTACGACGCTTTGCTTTTGGCACTTGGCGTTTACTTTCTATTGCAGTAAGCCCAAGCTTTGTATCTTTGTGCTTTCTATAAGCAAACATGGACTACACTTTCAACGCAATCGAAGCCAAATGGCGCCAAATTTGGCAAGAGCGCAAAACATATCAAGTAACAGAAGATCCTTCTAAGCCAAAATTTTATGTTTTGGACATGTTTCCGTATCCGTCAGGAGCAGGCTTGCATGTTGGGCATCCGCTGGGTTATATCGCTTCTGATATTTTTGCGCGCTACAAGCGTTTGAAAGGCTTTAATGTCTTGCATCCAATGGGTTACGACTCTTTTGGTTTGCCTGCAGAACAATACGCGATTCAGACCGGTCAGCATCCGGCCATTACCACCAAAGAAAACATCGCCCGCTACCGCCAACAACTAGACCTCATGGGCTTCAGTTTTGATTGGGACCGCGAAGTGCGCACTTCTGATCCAGCTTACTACAAATGGACACAATGGATCTTTAAACAACTCTTCAACGCTTATTACGACCTGAGCCAAGACAAAGCTGCACCCATTTCTGCGCTCATCCATACATTTGAGCAAGAAGGAAACAAGAATGTACAGGCCGTCCATGACTGCGAACAACAATTTGATGCGGCAACCTGGGCTCATTTTACTCCTGCTGAAAAAGAAGCAGTGCTGCAACAATACCGCATGGCTTATTTGGCCGAAAGTTGGGTCAATTGGTGCCCGGCACTAGGTACCGTTTTGGCCAACGACGAAATCGTCAATGGCGTTTCAGAACGCGGAGGCCACCCAGTAGAACAAAAGCGCATGATGCAGTGGTCTATGCGCATCAAAGCTTATGCAGAGCGTTTGCTCGAAGGCCTCGACCGCATAGACTGGACAGACGCCCTCAAAGAACAACAGCGCAACTGGATTGGCAAATCGAAGGGTTCTAGCGTCCATTTTGAAGTCAAAGACAACGCGCTGCAAATAGAAGTCTTTACCACCCGCCCCGATACTATTTTTGGCGTGAGCTTCATGGTGTTGGCACCAGAGCACCCATACGTCAATCAAATTTGCACGGCAGATCAAAAGGAGGAGATAGAGGCCTACAAACAACAAGCAGCACTCAAGACCGAACGCGATCGCCAAGCAGATGTCAAAAACATTTCGGGTGCGTTTACTGGTGCGTATGCGCTGCATCCGTTCACAGGTCAAGAAATTCCAATTTGGATTGGCGATTACGTGCTGGCATCTTATGGCACGGGCGCCGTGATGGCCGTACCTTGCGGTGATCAGCGCGACTACGACTTCGCCAAGTATTTCAACTTACCCATTCCATCTATTTTTGCCGACCAAGACCTCTCTGAGGCGGCCTACACCGAAAAAGACGCCATCATTGCCAACTCTGACTTCCTAAACGGCCTAGAGACCAAAGCGGCAATGGAAAAAGCAATTGCAGCAATTGAGCAAAAGGGCATAGGTCAGGGCAAAACCAACTACCGCCTGCGCGATGCCGTATTTTCGCGTCAGCGCTATTGGGGCGAGCCATTCCCGGTCTATTACCAAGATGGCTTACCGCAACTCGTAGACGATGCGCTATTGCCTGTTACACTGCCAGACGTAGATGCTTATTTACCGACCGAAGACGGCGAACCACCATTAGCAAGAGCGGCCAAAGCGGCGTGGTCTTGTCAGTTGGGCGAGCGCATGGAATACAACACCATGCCAGGTTGGGCCGGAAGCTCTTGGTATTTTCTGCGCTACATGGATCCGCACAACCAAGAAACCTTCGCAGATCCTGAAAAACTGGCTTATTGGAATCAGGTCGATTTATATATTGGCGGTTCAGAACATGCAACCGGCCACTTACTCTATGCCCGCTTCTGGACCAAAGTTCTTTACGACCTAGGTTTTCTTCAATTCGACGAACCTTTTGCCAAACTGATCAACCAAGGCATGATCTTAGGCAAATCGGCAATTGCCTATATGGGCCCTGATCAAAAAATGTATTCCCTAGACATGTTGCCTGCCGATAAAGAAGGCTTCAGAGAAGTGCGCATTTTGATCGACCTACTCAATGACGACGAAAGCATTCAGCTAGATGCGCTCAAAGCATGGCAACCGCAATATGCCCAACAAGAGTTTGTCTGCAATGCGGACGGCAAGGTGTTGGTCAAAAGAGAAGTGGACAAAATGTCTAAGCGTTGGTATAATGTAGTGACGCCAGATGACCTTTGCGAGAAATACGGCGCCGACACCCTGCGCATGTACGAGATGTTCTTAGGCCCACTCGAGCAAAGCAAACCTTGGGATACCAAAGGCATCACTGGTGTGCATGGCTTCTTGAAAAAATATTGGCGCTTGTTTCACCAAAACGGTCATTTTGAGGTTACAGACGCTCAGCCCGACCCTGCTGCACTGAAAACGCTGCACAAAACCATCAAAAAACTCACCGACGACCTCGAGCGCTTCTCTTTCAACACAGGTGTTTCGAGCTTTATGATTTGCGTCAATGAACTCACTGAGCAAAAGTGCAATAACCGCCACATTCTAGAACAACTCACCATTTTGATGGCACCTTATGCTCCGCATATTTGCGAAGAAATTTGGGCCCAATTGCAACCGTTGTCGTCGAGTATTTTTACGGCCACATATCCGGTTTTTGACCCAAGTTATTTGACAGAATCTACTTTTGACTACCCGGTTTCTTTCAATGGCAAAATGCGCTACAAAGCCACACTAGAGCTGTCGCTTACCAGTGATGAGGTCAAAGACCTTATTTTGGCCAAGCCAGAAACGCAAAAATGGTTGGAGGGCAAAACACCGAAAAAGGTGATTGTGGTGCACGGCAAGATTGTGAATATCGTGCTTTAAGCAAGAAAGATTTAATTATTCGAAAAGGGAGAGCAGGCTCGCAGAGTTTTTGACTTCTGTAATCAGGTCTTTGAGTGCTGCAGAATGCGTATGTATTTGCGCACCACCTGCGATATAACGCACTTCAGGCGCATCGTTGTGTAGTTGCTTGAAATACCCCACAATAAAGTGCTGATCAACGGCCGTGAGCCAGCTGCTCAATACAACCGTAGGTTTCAACCTTTCAATACAATCTACCAGAGAATCGTAAGGCAGGCTTTGGCCGAGATAGTAAGTGTAGTGGCCTTTAGACCTGAGCAAATACTGATAAAAAAGCAGGCCAATTTCGTGCCAGTCGTGCTCGGGCAAAAAGAGCAAAACGCTTTCTTTAGATTTGGGTGGAATCGGTAAGCGGTCAATTTCTGTAATGACTTTCTGACGGATGAGATTCGAGATGAAGTGCTCCTGAGCAGCTGAAATGCTATTGACCAACCACATGACGCCAATGCGGTCTAAAAACGGAATGAGGTTTTCGGCAAAAGTAGCCTCTAAACCTTTGTTTTTGATGAGGTCATTGAGGGTGTTGCGAAAAAGTTGTTCGTCGAGTTCGAGAAGCGCTAAAATGAGCTTTTCCTCGGCGTTGTCTATAGAAGAATTGAGTCGAATTTCAGAAACCATGTGATGGATGGCGGTGGTGCCCATGGTGGCAATTTTCGAAATTTTGAGACCTTTTTTGTTCAATAAACTGACATTGAGCAAAAATGATAAATCGGCATCGGTGTAGGTCCGAATTTTGGTATCGGTACGCTCTGGAATCAGCATGCCGTAGCGCTTTTCCCAAATGCGAATGGTGTGGGCTTTGATGCCCGTCAGTATTTCGATATCCTTGATTTTATATTCTGCCATCTTCTGTGTAGTCAAACCCTAACAACCTTCAAGATAGATTGTTCGCAATGCCGCAAAAATAAAAGTTTAAAGTGTAACTTTGCAAGATGCAAATCAAAAGCGCAGAATTCACCATCTCCAATACTGAAGTTAGCAAGTGTCCGTTAGACGGCAAGCCTGAATTCGCTTTTATTGGCAGGTCAAACGTAGGCAAGTCGTCGTTAATCAATATGTTAACTTCCAGAAAAGGCCTTGCCAAAACTTCCGGAACACCCGGTAAAACCCAGCTCATCAATCATTTCATCATCAACGACCACTGGTACCTCGTCGATTTACCCGGTTATGGCTATGCAAAAGTAAGTCGGACCCAACGCAGTTCCTTTGAGCGCTTTATTGCCGACTACCTGACCAAGCGCGAAACGCTCTACAATATTTTTGTCTTGCTAGATGCCCGCTTAGAGCCTCAAAAAATTGACCTCGAATTCATGAACTGGTGCGGACAAAAAGGGCTGCCTTTTTCGATGGTTTTTACGAAAATCGACAAATTATCTAGTTCGGCGCTGCAAAAAAACTTGGCCAAATACAAAAAAGAAATGCTGAAGGTTTGGGCCGAATTGCCACCTGTTTTCACCACATCTGCCGAGTCCGGATTCGGAAAAGAGCCCTTACTCAACTATATCGAGCAGATTTTGGCCTAATGGCCTGAATACCTACTTGAATTTTCCTTGCGAATTCCTTACTTTTGCCCAAAAGTATACGCATTATGGGAAGAGCATTTGAATACCGCAGAGCAGCCAAAGAAAAACGCTGGGACAAAATGTCCAAAATGTTTCCGAAATTAGGCAAGGCCATCACCATGGCAGCAAAAGAAGGCGGCATGGACCCCTCCACCAACGCTAAGTTGCGCACCGCTATTCAAAATGCGAAATCCGAAAACATGCCCAAAGACAATATCGAGTCTGCCATCAAGCGCGCAGCTCAAAAAGATATTGCCTCTTTTACAGAAGTCAATTACGAAGGCAAAGGTCCGCACGGTGTGTTGGTCTACGTAGAGTGTGCCACCGACAACCCAACCCGTACCGTAGCCAATGTCAAGTCTTACTTTAACAAAGCAGGCGGTTCTGTAGTGCCAAACGGTTCTATGGAATTCATGTTCTCGCGCAAAAGTATTTTTGAAATCGCCAAAACACCAGAACTCGATCCAGAAATGCTTGAGTTAGAACTCATCGATGCAGGTTGTGAGCAAATTGAGGTAGAGGAAGAGCAAATCGTGGTTTACGGCGACTACACCGCTTTTGGAACCCTCGCCAAAACCCTCGAAGACATGCAAATAGAAGTTCAGAAATCTGGCCTCAAACGCATTCCAACAAGCCCCGTAGATTTCTCAGAAGAACAACTCATCGACATCGAAAAAATGCTCGATAAAATTGAAGACGACGACGATATCCAGCAGGTCTTTACCAATATTGCATAAACTACATACTAAAAACGCAATTTTCGCGTTATAACGCCTTTCATTGTCCATGCGTATAAGTCTACAATTTTTCCTGACACTGCTTTTGCTCTTCTTGTCATGGGCTTGTTCGACTGAAAACAATACGCCACTCAATCGTTTTTACCATCAAACCACCGCCAAGTACAACGGCCATTTCAATGCCAAAGAACTCTTGCGCGTGTCCTTGAAAACCTACCAAGACAGCAGAAAAGAAGATTTCTACGCTTTGCTGCCTGTATTCCCTGTCCCTACAGAAAAAGAAGTCAAAGGGATGCTTCCGGCCATAGACACCGCTGTGGTGAAGTGCGCCAAAGTGATCCTCAATCACAGCATGCCCACCGCCGAAAACATGTTCTACAAAACTGTAGAATACAACAAATGGATCGACGAAAACTGGCTCACTGTTGGCGAGGCTTATTTTTACCGCCGAGACTACCAAAAAGCCTTAGATAATTTTCAGTTTGTCAAGCGTTTCTTTGACAAAGACCAGAGCGCCTACATAGCCAGTCTTTGGATTGCCCGCATTTACATCGAGCAGCGCAAATACGCCGATGCCAAACTGATTTTAGATGCGCTCAACGAACGCGCCGAAATCCAAAACGACAAACAACTCACAGACTACATTCCTTTCTTGCGCAAAAAGAACCCTGAAGCAGGGCCGCAAATGTCCAAGAATCTACAATTCGAGATCCACCGCGCCTATGCCGACCTCGCATTGCGCCGCCGCGAATACGACGTCGCTATTGAAGGCTTAGAACTCGCTATTGCCAAGTGCTCAAATGCCAAAGAAAAAGCGCGCTTGCATTATATTTTAGCTCAAGTACACCAACAGCAAAATCAATTGCCAGATGCAGCAGTACACTTCGGTAAGGCTTACAAAGCAGCAGCTGCCTCAGACATCGCCTTTAATGCCCGCCTCAACCGTGCAATTGTGAGCGGAGACGAGCGCCTCATGGGCGACCTCGAAAAAATGTTGCGCGATGCCAAAAACGCCACTTTTAAAGACCAAATTTACTACGCCATGGCTTTAATGGAGATCAACAAGGGCAATAAGCCTCTTGCCAAATCTCACCTCACCTCAGCCGCGTTTTACTCCAACAACAACAAACGCCAACGCGCACAGGCCTACGAAAAACTCGGCGATCTTTCCTTTCAAGAAAAAAACTTCGTGTACGCCCAGAAATATTACGATTCAAGTTCGCGCTTCATTACCGAAGATTATCCGAATGGCGAGCAAATCAAAAGCAAAGCCACCAAACTAGCCGATTTAGTCAAGGCCATAGAAACTGCCCAATTCGAAGATTCCGTTCAAAAAATTGCCGCACTCTCCGAAAAAGACCGCGAAGACTTCCTCAAAGAAACCCTCAAACAAATCAAGCGCGACGAACAGCGCCGCAAAGAACTCGAGGCAGCCAAACTCCTCGCCTTACAGCAGAGCCAGCCTACAAACACCAATGCCAACTCCAACAAATTTATCTTCAACAACCCCAAACTCCGCGAAGAAGGCTTCAATGAGTTTCGCAAAAATTGGGGTCAGCGAGACAACACCGACGACTGGCGCCGCAGCGAGCGCATCGTCTTGAATGCCAACATCGATGTTCAAGGTCAGGACAGCACACAAGCCCAAACCACACCAGGCCAAAAAGATTCTCTTTCTGTTGAGAGCTTGCTCAAGAACATTCCATTAACCGCCGAGGCGCTGAAAGCCTCGCAAGAACGCCTTTTGGAGGCCCTCTACACTTCTGGTGTGCTCTACAAAGAAATTCTCAATGAAACAGAACTCGCCGCCGCGCAATTTTTAGCCATTCTCGATAAAAATCTGGATCACCCCACCGACCTCTCTGCTGCTTTTCAGCTCTTTAAGATCTATGAAAACTCCACAGATGCCGACAAATACCGCCAGTACATCCTCAAGAAGTACCCGAGTTCCGATGCAGCCAAGTATTTCAAAGATCCCGATTTCTACGTCAAGCAAAAATTGAGCGCACAAAAAGACCAAGAAGCTTACCTCGCGCTCGTTCAGAAATACGACCAAGCCTATTACGCACAAGTGCAAGCGGCTACCCAAACAGTCATAGACAACGACCCATCCAATGCCTACAGAGCAGAATATTTATTGCTCAACGCCTTAGCCATTGGACAGCAAGCGACCGACAAACAAGTGCTCGTTCCGCTATTGCAGCGCATCATCGATGAAAAACCGAAGTCTGATCAGGCAGCACGCGCCAAAGAAATGCTCGAGATCCTTAAGAAAGGTTACTCTAAATTTGAGCTCAAACCGCAGGCTAAAGAACAGTCTATCTTTACTTACACAGCAACCGGAACTCAGTTTGTAATTGTGCTCCTAGACGAAGACGAAGAAGCCGATGACGTACGCACCACGGTAGCCAATTTCTCAACCAAAGCTTTCAAAACTTCTAAAGTCAAAGTAACGGTCAAGACCACCCTCGACGAAAAGAATTTCATCCTCATTTCGGATTTCCCAACGAGCAAAATTGCCTGGGATTACCTGAATGCCTACAAGGCCGGAGCGGAGTATCTCGATGACTATCAAAACAATAAAATTTTCATTATCAATCAAGAAAATTTGAAAAAGTTGATAGAAACGTCGAAATTTGATGAATATAAAGGATTTTTCATCGATAATTACTAAGCTTTATGCTAAGAAAAGACATTTTCGGAGGTTCGCAAACACCTGATACCACCGACCGCATCAACCGCATTATAGCCGGTACAGAAATCAACGGCGACCTCACCTCAGATTCCAATATCCTTTTAGAAGGGCAAGTCAACGGAAACGTATCTTGTGCGGGCCGCGTCATTATCGGTACCTCAGGAAAAATCAATGGCAACCTCGTTTGTGTCAACGCCGAAATCGACGGCGCCATGGACGGCCAACTCATGGTAGAAAACCTCTTGGTGTTGCGCGCAACGGCCCGCATCAAAGGCGATATCCAAACCATGAAACTCCACATAGAAGAAGGCGCTTTCTTTGAAGGTGCTTGCGTGATGCGCGCTGGTGTCAGTACGCAAAAACTAGATGCGGAGGCGGCTTTCAATGACTGAAAAAAATAAGTCTAGTAACCCTTACCTCAAACTGAGTTCAGCTGCTTTTCAAATGGCCGCCGTCATCGGAGGCTTTACTTGGTTAGGCACTTGGCTCGATCAAAAATTCCATACCGGCAGTCTGTTTACTGTGATCTTAGCGCTACTTGGTGTGGGCATTGGTTTGTATCTGATCATTAAAGAAGTGAATGCGCTCAATCGTGAAAACTAACTCCAAAAAACAAATCACCCCTTGGTCTTATTTGGCCACTTTATTGGCCGTTCATTTGGTCTTTTTGATCCTTGCGCTCGTCAGCGTATTTGAATTGCCATTGAAACAACTTTTGAGTATTCAACTCACCTCTTTGCTCTTAATTTTGATTTCAGCTGGCGTGCTATTCATCAAAAATAACGGAGATGCCGCTGCTCAAACCTTTCGCTTCTTGATCATTAGTGTGACCCAATTATTGGGCTATTTATCGGTGAGTTTGGCACTCATTTACACGGACCAAAGCGTGGAATTGGTCTTGTATTTACTTGGGCTTTCGCTGAGCGTTCTGATCCTGCAAACCAGTTATTTGGTGAGGCGCCTAAAATGAGCGCATGAAACTTAATAAGAGTTGAGCGAGCGGTTCAAACGCTGCATAACTCAATTCTTCAGCGGTGTCGGCGATGTCGTGGTAGTGCTTATTTGGCCCCATGGTGTAAACAAAAAATGCAGGCACACCACTTTCAGTGAAGAAATAATGATCAGAATTGGCTGCTGGCCCTCTCGACTTAATTTGCGGTAGGTAAGTGCCCTCTGCATTGAGTTGCTGCAATTTATCAAATTCTGGTTTAAACAAAGTTGCATTCACCACCGTAATGCCTTCTTCGCCACTCCCCATAATATCAGTATTGAGTAAGAAGCGAATTTGTTTGAGATCAAATAGGGGATGTTCAACAAAATAGTGTGAGCCAACGAGCCCGGCTTCTTCAGCCCCAAAGGCAATGAAAACATAATTGAAGTTAGGGTCGCGCTTCAAGCTGAGTTGCTGCGCCATATACAATAACATCCCAACGCCAGATGCATTGTCATTAGCCCCAGGAAAGTAGGTGTCTTTTCCCATTTTTCCGAGGTGGTCGTAATGTGCTGTAACGACTAAATAGGGTTTTTTCTTTGCTTTTTGTGCGGCTGGCAAATAGCCAATGACGTTACTCGAAGTAAATTTTGGTTCAAATAAAGCAGTCAGGTGAATGATAGCACTTTGTGGTTTGTTGGCAAAGGCAGTCGTTACTACTTGGAAAGCAGGGTAGGGCTTTGCTTGCTGACTCACCGACCACGTGAGCTTGCTCGAGGTGAGTTCTACTGTTGCTGCAAATTGTTGGAGTTCCTGAAG
>JBFYPV010000202.1:0-2518 GCA_041303085.1 Crocinitomicaceae bacterium | reverse complement strand
AGAACTTCTTCTGTAGTGGTGAGGTGCTTGCCCTCTTCTCTGGCCGCCATGTCAATGACATCGGCAAACGCTTGCTTGACCTCATTGATTTGCGCATGCTTGGTGAGGTCATTGAGATGCTCCCGAAAATATGGAAACAAGACCTCATAAACAAAGTGTATAGAACTGGTTGTCCCTTCGATGTCTGTCAGGATATATTTGATTTGCTTATCCAAGGTTTGGCGCTTTAAAATGTTGGTAGTTGCCTTCGATACCCGATGCTGTGTAGTGTGGCGTCCAGCCGGTCATGTCTGTAAAAATACGGATGGCCTTTACAAATGGATTTTGTGGGCCTGCGTCAAACCAATGTTTGGTACCTGTCGGGACACTAATGAGGTCACCGCGCTGGCAAAGCACATTGAAAATAGGTGCATCGCTTAGATGAAACCAAAACAAACCCTGACCATCCACAAAAAAGCGGATTTCATCTTCGTCGTGGATGTGTTCAGCCAAGAACTTGGCGCGAATTGCTTCGTAGTTGGGCGTGAGCGCATTGATGGATATGACATCTGCAGTTTGATAACCGCCTTTGGCCATGAATGGCTTGAGGTCTTTGGCATACGCCGCGAGAATTTCTTCTTGGCTTGCGCTGTCATCGAAATGAACAGGGCACTCCCACTGCTCAAAAAAGACGCCGTGCTCGGCTAAAAAAGCTTTGATTTGAAGGGGTTCATTGATTTGAACACCTTGGTCTGGAATTGAAAGAATCGCCATTTTTTAGAGTAAAAATTCGCACTCGCAAAGATAATCTAAAGTCTCGAGATGCTTTTGGGCATCAAAAAGTGTTTCTCCCCATGCGTAGGTTCCATGACCTGCAATGATGAAGCAATGTTGTTGGATGTCGGATAGTCTGGTATCGAGCTCCGAACAAAGCGCAGACATATCTTGGTGGTTGTCTATGATGGGAATTTGTAGGCTGTCGAGGTGGCTCGTGCAGCCCTTGAACCCTTTTTGTAGTTCGTAACCTTGCACCGCAAAGAAATTTTCATTGAACTGACTGATCAACACTGGGTATTTGCCATGGCTGTGCAACACAACTTTGGCAGACGGAAAGTTTCGGTAAATCCAGAGATGTATTTGTGTTTCGTCGGAGGGCTTGATGCCGTGAAACATGCCTGAACCCACGCCGTGTGCATCGATGCTCATGAAGTCTTGCTCGGTAAAATCGGCTTTGTTGACCCCTGAGCGCGACACCCAGCATTGGTGGTGTTCGTCTATGAAGGAATAATTGGTGGAGGTGGCCGGTGACCAACCTCTTGCATTTAGGGTTCTGATGACTTGAACTAAAGCTGCTTTCATGAGTTGGCAAGCGTCTCCTTTACCAATGCGGCAATCACTTTGCCATCGGCCTTACCAGCTAATTTTCCGGATAAGATACCCATGACTTTGCCCATATCTTGGGGGCCGCTTGCACCCGTTTGGGCAACTGCAGCTTGTACCTCGGCACGAATTTCGTCTTCGGAAAGCATTTTTGGCAAATAAGCCTCGATGACCTCAGCTTGAAACAATTCTTCGGCTGCTAGGTCTTCGCGCTGTTGTGCTTGGTAAAGCGCGTAGGTCTCCATGCGTTGTTTGTGGAGCTTCATGCAGATTTTGATGGCGGTTTCTTCCGAAACTTCGGCGTCAGCACCTGCTGTAGCTTCGAGCAATAGTTTGGATTTGATATCGCGCAGCGCGGCAAGCTTTTCCTTTTCGCGGGCCAGCATGGCGTTTTTGATATCGAGGTTGATGCGTTCTGTGAATGTCATGATCAGTCTACGTTGTCGTGTAGGAAGTTGTTGCTGCGCAAAGTGCTATTGCCGTTGGCGTCTTTGCCGATGCCAAAACGAGAAATTTCTTCTTGCGAACTAGGACTTTGTTGTTGGAGTTGGATATTTCTACGTACAAACGCTGGCTCATTTTCGAATTCGAGTAAGCCGTCCGGTTTTTTGAGCTTGGAGGTGAATTCTTGAATGCGCGAGACGCGTTCTTGATTCTTGCGCTGTTGTTCTTCAGGGCTCAAGATGCGTCTTGGCATTTCCATTTCGACGCGCTGTTGGCTGTCATCTTCCAAAACGTGCTTCACGACTTCTTGTTCAAAAGAAGGTGCAGCTGGTGTTGGTACAATTGCATCTGACTGCACATCAAAAACTTCCCAACTCATAGAGGTTTGGGTAGCTGAAACAACTTCTTCTTGCTCATCATAGAGGTTGAAGGTTGTTTTTGGACTTGCGGCAACGGCGTCTATTGGTGTTTCTACCGTTTGAAACGGATTGGTGAGCGGTGCTTCCACTTGCTTCATGAAAGGCTCCTCGGTTACATTGGCTACTGGTGCAGTTGCAATGGATTCAAACGGAGAGCTGAGCGGAGCTGTGATTTCTTGTTTTTTCTCTTCTTCGAGGACAACCACTGTGCGCTCCGGACCCTTTTCAAAACCTGTTAAAGGTGAAGAACTGAAGCCAGTTGCAATGATGGTGAGGCTGAGTTGGTCTCCGAGAGA
>JBFYPV010000201.1:0-4345 GCA_041303085.1 Crocinitomicaceae bacterium | reverse complement strand
GTAGCATTTTAGTTGCTTGTTCAATTCTAGCCCTATCACAAGGTGCTTTTGCACAAAAAGGCAAAAAAACCAACGAGAAAGAAATCGTCAACATCACTTTTGAAGGCGCTTCCGAAGACCTTACCGAACTCAATGGCATAGATGCAGCTGGAAAGGGCATTAGCTCACCAACCGAACTCAAAGCCGATTTATTTTCAAAATCTGGAACAGGCGATATCGGTATTCCTGTCAATATTTACGGTTCTGAAGAGCCAACGACCGAAAACGGCGGAAACGTCTATGCGGGTATCGTAGCCTACAAACCGGGTAAACTCGCAGGTGAGCGCTCTTACATCACCATTCAGTTGATGCAAGGAAAAGAACCTGTCACCCTCAAAAAAGGCCTTACGTATTGCATTGAATATTCAGTTTCACTCAGTGAGTCCTCTAAATTTGCTTGCAACAACCTAGGTGCTTATCTTTCTAAAGATGCGCCAGGCAACGGTGAGGCTGGTGCTATTTACATGGCCGGTGACCACGTCATGAAAGCGCAAGTCAACAAAGTATACAATGGTTTCTTCGGATGGGAGAAAGTTTGCAACACGTACACGGCTAAAGGCGATGAAAAATACATCACCATCGGAAACTTCGACCTCAACGACAAAACACAATTTCAAGCGGTCAAAAAACCAAAAGATGCAGAAGCAGATCCACTCACACACGCCTACTACTACATCGACAACATCATCGTTCGTTTGGTAGACAGCCCAACGGAGTGTGCTTGCTTCAATGCCAAGCCACCAAAAATCGAAGATGGCTTCTCTACATTGGTTTTTGACAAAACGCCAGAAATCAACGACAAAATGAACACCGAAAAGAAGATTGCTGCGCAAACCATTTATTTCCGTGCGGGTAAAACTTCTTTAACAGAAAATGCACGCGTGAACCTCGATTTCATCATTGCTCAAATGAACGCCAACCCGGCCATGAAATTAGAAGTAGAAGGTCACAACGACGGTCTTGAAATCAAAGCAGGCGCCGAAAACGAAGACTACCTCGACATGGACCGCAAGCGCGTCGCAGCAGTAGTGAAGTACTTAACCAACAACGGTATTGCCGAAGAGCGCATCGTGAAGTCTTACAAATCTGATACTACGCCAAGTTCAGAGATCAGCGAAGACGACGACCAAGAGGTCAAAGACGCTAAAAACCGCAGAGTTGAATTCAGAGTCAAGCTCTAAAAAAACATAGAGCTACTTAGCTCAATTTGAACACAAAAAAACCGCAGGTTCTCCTGCGGTTTTTTTGTGTTCTTGATTTCGAGAAAAATCAGCTTAAATTTTTCAAGAAAGGATAGAGTCTTTGGGTAGGGAGGCCCATGACGTTGGTATAGGAACCGCGAATTTCTACGACGCCGATATGTCCAATCCAGTCCTGAATGCCGTAAGAACCCGCTTTGTCCATCGCTTGGTGCTGTTCCACATAATGTAGGATATCTGCTAACTTGAGTTCTTGGAAGCGCACTGTCGTGCAATCTACGAGTTGATGTTCACCTTGCTCGTCTTTAATGACAACCCCTGTGTACACTTCATGGCTCTGCCCCGATAATTTCTGGATCATTTCAATGGCTGCGGCTTTGCTCGTTGGCTTGCCTAAAACTTCACCGTTCAGGTACACGATGGTATCTGCACAGATGAGTCTTTCTCCTTGCGCGAGTTGTGGCCAAATAGCCGCAATTTTCTTTCTACAAATAGACAGTACCAGTTCTTCTGGGCCTAACGACGGGTCAAAAGATTCGTCTGCATCGGCTGTGAGCACTCGAAAATCAAATCCGAGTTCGGTGAGCAATGCTTTTCTTCTTGGCGAAGCGGATCCGAGTACGAGTTGCATCTTAAAAATATAGACAAGTAAGACCTAAAATCAGGGCAATGGTGGGTAGCCAGCGCATATACTTCGCGAGCATGTTGGGTGCAAGAAAATAAGCTGCAAAACCAACTAAAAAGAAACTTTCCAGCAGACTCAAGACCAAAGTTGTATAGAAACTCGGTAGTGAAAAATCGGAGATCAGTTTGAGCATGAGAAAAAATACCGCAGGGAGCTGGAGAATGATTAGCGCCAACAGTGTTGCTTTTTGCGTGCCAATTTGACGCGGAATGGTGTGTGCATCGATCAGGCTATCGCCCGGAATATCGCGGATGTCTTTGATGATTTCCCTGCTTAGGTTGATGAAAAATGCGCAGATGGCCACAAAATAAATGAAGCGGTAATCTAAGAACGTAGACCAAGTTTCTTCTTGATAAGGGGAGAAGCGGCTGTGGCGCTCATTGAGCACCTGAAAAAACCAGCTCGACAAAAACAAGACCAACCCCGGCAAGGCGGCAAGTACAACGATACCCAAAACCAATTTACGTTTCCAATAAGCGCTGTAAAACCAAAGTAAATTGATGCTCAATAAATGTACAAAGACAAAAAGAAGGGTGTCGTAGTGCCAAGATAGGATAACAGCCATCAAGAAACCAAGGATGTTTAAGATCCAGTTGGCTAAGATTGCCCAGCGCTTGGCCATGTATTTGGTGAGTACGAGCGCATCGGGTTTATTGATGCGGTCTGCCTTGAGGTCAAAGTAGTCATTGATGATGTGTCCGGCTGCCGCAATGATGAGGGTAGAACAGATCAAAAGCCCATAATGGAAGGGATGAAAGTCAATGACCACATAAGGGTTTTGCTTGTGCAGAAAATAGGCTACGCCAAGCATGGCAACTAAAATGGCCAGGAGGTTTTTGACGCGAATGAGTCTTAAGAATGGGATCATGGTACTATTTTATAACAGGTTCTGCGGTTTTTCTGATGCGCGGCCTCGATTTGAGCAGCTTCGCTTAAATTGGCAATGGCAGCATTGCTGACGATGGGTTGGGTAGCGCCATAGCCTTTGAACGTGAGTCGGCTAGAAGCTATGCCTTCTTGGATTAAAAATTCATAAACAGCTTTGGCGCGCGCCTCTGATAAAAGGAGGTTTTTTGTGGCATCGCCTCGGCTATCGGTATGGCCTTGGATTTCTATTTTGAGTTGTGGGTTTTTGAGCAAGTAGTTGCTGAGGTTGAGCAGTTCCACTTTTGATTCTTGTCTGAGGGTGGCTTTTCCGAGGTCAAAAAAGACGTTGTTAAGGACGTTTTCTGCCGTCGAGCTCAGCGGATTGAGCGGCATGTCGAGCAGGTAACTTTTTGCGCCTGAAAGGTTAGTTAAGTCAAAATTGAGTGAAAAAGGATGGTAACCCGGATGGTTGACTAGCACCGCATAACTTTGATTGACGGGCAACGGCAGTGTGATTTTTCCGTCAAAAGCATCGGCCAAACCGTCGAATACTTTTTGCCCTGAAGAAAGGTCTGTGAGCTCAATATGCGCCGCGAGTTTCTTGTTACTCGTGGCGTCAAAAGCAGTGCCTTCAAAGTAAAATGTTTGCACTGCTTGAAGTTCTGAGGGGAGTTCAAAAGTGTAAATGTCAAGTGCGCCATAACCACCTTGTCGGTCGGAGGCAAAAAAGGCGATGTCTCCTTGAGCAGAAACGAGCAAGGAATTTTCATCGAAGCGCGTATTGATCGGATAACCAAGATTGACGGGTTTGCCCCAGTTGCCTTTGGCATCTTTTCTACTCATAAATAAGTCCAATCCGCCAAGGCCGATGTGGCCGCGCGAGGCAAAGTAGAGGGTCGTGCCATCCGGATGAATTTGAACAGATTCTTCGTTTGATGGCGTATTGATGATATTTGGCAGTCTTTGCGCTTCAGACCAAGTTCCGTTTTCAAGTAAGTAAGCGACGTAAATATCGCTATTGGCTCGCCCTTCTCTGGTTCTGACTGCGCGAATAAAATAAAGTGTCTGTCCGTCTGCACTCAAAGAAGGTTGAGTCTCCCAATTGGCTGTATTGACCCCTCCGGGTAAATTGACCGGTGTTGACCAGCGTCCCTTGATTTTTTGGGTAATGAAAAGGTCACATGAACCTTTTCCGGTGCGGTTGTCGCCGTAATTCGTTCCAGATGGATCGGTGCAAGCCACAAAAATGATGGTCTTGCCATCGCCGGATATGGTTGGGGCTCCTTCATTCCAAGAGGTGTTGATATTGCGCGGCATTGGGGTAGAAAGCTCCCATTTGGATGTATAAGCATTCCAAGTAGAAATATAGAAATCTTCTTGTTCATCGTTGGCACCCATTTCGTTGACGTGTGGCAATCTTCTGGTAAAGAGTAAGTTTTGACCATCAACAGTCAGGGTAGGGTAATATTCGGGGTAGGGCGTATTGATGCCCTCGCCTACATTGCGCGGTTCAAAAGCTCTAGGATTATTGATGGCTGCGATAGAAAATTCTGCA
>JBFYPV010000200.1:0-4956 GCA_041303085.1 Crocinitomicaceae bacterium | reverse complement strand
TTGTTGAGTCGTCATTTTAGTGATTTATCTTGTTCAATCAGGCATAGAGAACTTTGTTCTGGACCTACTTTTAATGCCTTTACGTTGTCTGAATCCGACGACAAAATCATTGACTACTTTTTGGGGAGTCCTGAACTGTTGTCAATTCGTTTTGAAGTACTTCATTCCAAATTTGACCGCTCCTATCCGTCGGATCATTTTCCAATCGTTCTGACCTTTACTTCCTTATAAATATTATCTATTTATATATAAACACTATCGATGCTGTCGATTGAATAACTGTGGTACTTTTGGGTACAACATTAATCAAATCGATATGAAAAAGGTTTATTTACTCATGAGCTTTGGCTTGGCTTTGAACCTCGCCGCTCAGAAAATGAAAAGAGTCAACACGCCGCCACCGCCACCGCCACCAGCAGCCGCTGGACAATGTCCGGTGATGCATGGTGCTGCTACGCCGCCGCCAGCAGGTGCTGCAAACGGTAATCCTGTGGTGAATTCAAATGGCAATACCAACCGCGATTGGTGGCCCAATCAATTAGATTTGACCGTTTTGCGTCAGCACTCTTCACTTTCCGACCCAATGGGAGCCGGATTTGATTACGAGAAAGCCTTCTCTACACTAGATTACTACGCCTTAAAGGCCGATATCAAAAAAGTGCTGACGGAGTCGCAAGACTGGTGGCCAGCAGATTTTGGCAACTACGGGCCGCTTTTCATTCGCATGGCTTGGCACAGCGCTGGCACCTACCGCACCGGCGATGGTCGTGGTGGTTCATCGGCTGGTCAGCAACGTTTTGCGCCGCTCAACAGCTGGCCAGACAACGGCAACCTAGACAAAGCACGTCGTTTGCTATGGCCCGTGAAGCAAAAATATGGCAACAAAATTTCTTGGGCCGACCTCATGGTATTGGCCGGAAACGTTGCACTCGAAGAAATGGGCTTCAAAACCTATGGCTTCTCTGCCGGCCGCGCCGATGTTTGGGAGCCAGAACAAGACATGTATTGGGGTAAAGAAACCAACTTTCTAGATGACCAACGCTACAGTCAAGGGCGCTTGCTCGAAAATCCATTGGCTGCTGTTCAGATGGGATTGATTTACGTGAATCCGGAAGGCCCGAACGGCAATCCCGATCCGTTGGCTTCTGCCAAAGACATCCGCGAAACTTTTGGTCGCATGGGTATGAACGACGAAGAAACGGTTGCGCTTATCGCTGGCGGTCACACTTTTGGCAAGACACACGGTGCAGGCCCTGCTTCGCATGTAGGTAAAGAGCCTGAGGGCGCCGCAATTGAAGAACAAGGTTTTGGCTGGGCTTCTAGCTACAAAAGTGGAAAAGGCAAAGACGCCATCACTTCTGGCTTAGAAGTTACCTGGACTACCGAGCCTGCACGTTGGACACACTCTTTTTTCCAAATTCTATTCGGTTATGAGTGGGAGCTCACCACGAGCCCTGCTGGCGCCAAACAATGGGTTGCCAAAACAGAGGATAAAATCATTCCGGATGCTTTTGATCCGAACGTGAAGCACAAACCAACCATGCTCACCACAGACCTCGCCTTGCGTTTTGACCCAATTTACGGTCCGATCTCCAAAAAATTCATGGAAGACCCGAAAGCTTTTGAAGAGGCATTTGCCAAAGCGTGGTTCAAGCTGACGCACCGCGATATGGGCCCTGTAACGCGTTATGTAGGTCCGGAAGCACCAAAAGAAGCACTCATTTGGCAAGATCCTATTCCGGCGCTCAATCACGCGCTTGTAGACGCTACAGATATTGCCAACTTGAAAGCACAAATTTTAAAGTCAGGTTTGAGCACAAGCGAACTCGTTGAGACCGCATGGGCTTCTGCTTCTACCTACCGCGACTCCGACCGCAGAGGTGGTGCAAACGGCGCGCGCATTGCACTTGAGCCACAGCGCTCTTGGGCGGTAAACAACCCAGCACAACTCACCAAAGTATTGGCGGTATATGCTAAAATTCAAGCTGATTTCAATGCGAAAGGTGGCGTCAAAAAAGTTTCTATGGCCGATTTGATTGTGCTTGGTGGTGCAGCGGCACTCGAGCAAGCGGCCAAAAACGCAGGTGTTAACGTGGCAGTGCCATTTACGCCCGGACGCATGGATGCAACGCAGGCACAAACAGATGTCAACTCTTTTGAAGTATTGGAGCCAATGGCAGATGCCTTCCGCAACTACAAAAAGAAGCAATACACCTTCACGACAGAAGAATTAATGGTCGATAAAGCGCAGTTACTGGGCCTTACCGCACCTGAGATGACTGTGCTGGTTGGCGGTATGCGCGTGTTGGGTACTAACTTTGACGACTCCAACAAAGGTGTTTTCACTAAGAATGTGGGCGCACTCTCCAATGATTTCTTTGTGAACTTGCTCGATATGAACATCGTTTGGAAGCCAATTGACTCCACTCAAGAGCTTTTCGAAGGTCGCGACCGCAAAACGGGTGCTGTCGTTTACACCGCTACACGTGCTGACCTCATTTATGGTTCAAACTCAGAATTGCGCGCAGTTGCAGAAGTATACGGAAGCGCTGACGCGAAAGAAAAATTCGTGAAAGATTTCGTTGCCGCCTGGACGAAAGTCATGATGGCAGACCGCTTTGATTTGAAATAAATTTAAGAAGTCAAACAGACCTGAAATCAGGGTGGACCATTGGTTCATCCTGATTTTTTTTTACCCACAAAATTGTAATTGCACATATATCCTAACGCACATTTCTTAAAAGATTGAAAGGTGCGAATCATGTAAACTTTTGCCAAAATGCTGTAATGCCCTTCCCTTCAAATTGCCACACCTTTGTGCTATATAATTACACAAACCATTCACTCATATCAACAGACTCAAAATGGGAAAATTAAATTCAAAAGTAGCTTTAGTTACAGGCGCGGCATCGGGCATTGGCAGAGATGTTTGCTATCGATTTTTGGAGGAAGATGCTGTAGTCATTGCCGCCGATGTAGACGCTTCAGCACTTGAAGCGCTGAAGAGAGAAGCGCCAGGAAAAGGTTTAAGACTACATGTGATTCAATGTGATATCACCAAAGAACGCGAATTAGAAACGCTCGTAAGTGCCGCTGTTAAAGAGCAGGGCCATATCGATATTTTGGTCAACAACGCCGGTGTTATGGATAATTTTGAAGCCGTAGCCGACGTGAGTAATTCACAATGGGATCGGATCATGAACGTGAATTTGAAAGGCCCATTTATGCTGATGCGCTTATTGATACCTCATTTTTTGCATCATAAATACGGCAATATCATTAATATTTCATCCATTGGCGGTTTGCAAGGTGGACGCGCCGGAGCGGCTTATACAACTAGTAAATTCGCCTTGAATGGCCTCACAAAAAGTACGGGCTATCTGTATGCCGAGCAAGGTATTCGTTGCAATGCGGTTGCGCCAGGAGCGATCGAAACACACATTGGCGATACCATCGATTACACCAAGCTTTCCAAAGACATGAATGAATTATTGATTACAGGCATGAAGCTCAATCCGAGGATTGGTAAACCCAAAGAAATTGCGGAGATCGTATTGTTTTTGGCGAGTGAAGATTCTTCGATGATCAATGGTGAGGTCTTGGTGGCAGATGCAGCCTGGACGGCCTATTGATTTACATGTAAGATTTAATTAAAATAATGTAAATTATTAAATTTCAATAAATTATATCTTTGATAAAGATAATTACTATTCAATATTCATTTAAAACAATCAAACATGGAAACGCCAAAAACAAACACCAGCACTCTTGTAACAGTTGCCATTGCAGGGGCAGCAGTAGGCGCCCTAATGGGTGTGTTATTTGCACCAGACAAAGGAAGCAACACGCGCCACAAACTCTCCGGTAGCGCCAAAAAAATGGCAACAGATCTTTCTCATAACTTAGGTTTTAATGTCGAGAAAGACCATTATGCCGAAAAGGATTAGTACGGTAAAAAGGCAAAATGCAGCTACCGTGAGTTAGCACACAATCGGGACGCGTAAATCCAAGGAAAGGGTAGTTGCATTGCGCCTTTTGCCAAATAAAACCAGTGCTTGCGCTGGTTTTTTTAACCATTAAAAATTTAGACATGAACGTCGAACATCCCATCAATGATTTTGCAGATCAATTCAAGCAATACCTCAAAACGACCACGGAGATTGCCAAACTCGAAGTATTGAAAAGGACGGTGCAAATGAGTGCGCACCTTATTTGGCAATTGCTGCTTTGGGGTTTTGTTTCTCTTTTCACCTTGCTTTCAAGTATGGCCTTGGCATTTTACATTGCAGAGATCATCGATGACAAAGCGATGGGCTTTGCACTTGTTGCCTCCGTTACGGGTCTGCTCGCTTTGTTTTTGCAGCTGTATTTGGCCAAGCGCTTGCGAACGCTCTTTGAAACCCAGTTACTCAGACGCATGTACCAGGATAGCATATAAAGCACAGCACAAAATCTAAGCATTATGAAAACGACAGCAGCCATACAAGATCAACTTACAGAGCTATATGCTCTGCAAAAGGAACAAGAAATACAAGTGACAGCAGGTATTTCTAAACTAGCGTCGGTATTCACACCAGGACACATTATTGCCGAGCTACTTGGCGCTGCAGTGCAAAAAGCACCGCAAGAGAACAGCACAGAACCGCCAATTTACAGCCCGCTATGGGACAAGCTCACCAACCAAATAGGCATTACTTCGCCGGTTGCCAAAAGTACAATTCATATGGTACTCGACCAGCTGATGAACAAATGGCTCAGTGAGCAAGCCATCGAAAAAACAGAAAAGAAGGCAGAGAAAATAGTCAAAAAAGCGCCCATTTTGGATCATTCGCTGAATCATTTTTAACGGACCGCAAGGTCAGGTATGATTGTATTCAAACGCGCAGGAATTGTACTCCAATCCACCGCGCATGCTTTTGAGGCATTAGGCGTTTTTAATCCGGCGGTCATTATTCA
>JBFYPV010000199.1:0-7067 GCA_041303085.1 Crocinitomicaceae bacterium | reverse complement strand
TTTACACGGACCACACCAAGTGGCAAAAAAATCGACTAAAGTTGGTGTTGGCGCGCTGATGATTTCTTTGAATTTTCCCATTTGGCAAAGTTAAGTCATCGATTTGGTTTGAAATGTAACTAAGGGCACATTCAACTACCTGAGTAAAAAGTTTTAGACACAAAAAAGGCCCGAAGTGATTCGAGCCTTTTCTATTTAGAATTTTTGCTACTTATTGTTTGGTATAAGTTGCTACACAAGTGCCACTTCCGCCAATAAGAGGAATGGTGTTGTCATAGGTGTAGGTAATGGTGATGGTATTTGCTTGGTTGTTGATGCTACCCACTCCTGAAAATGTGACCTGACCGAGCGTAACATCGATTGTTTGAGTTGGGATATTGATGTTGTTACCGTTGATCGTTGCGTTAGCAGTACCACCAAATAAATTGAACATGTTGTCGATGACGAGTTCGTTGGCTGCTGCACCTGCAGTAATTGATGGGTCTGGAGTGAGGGGGAAGGCATTGCCGCAATCGCTTGCAACAGCCCAAGTAACCAACCAGTTGTCTTGGCCGATATTGACGTTCACGGTGCGTGTTGCTGTAGTAGTGCCGTTTTCGTTCGTAGCAGTATAGGTTACTAGATAAGTGCCTTTTGTGCTGGCGTCAACTTGGCTGTTGGTGCTGACGTTAACTGCAGAGCCGTCTTTGTTCGTGGCTGTAGCGCCTGCGTCTGTGTAGCTATCTCCGACATTGATATTTGCAGGGTTCACTCCGTTAACGGTGATAGTTGGGGTGAATTTACAAGTTCCGTCGTCTTTTTTTGCTTCTGAATTGAAGTTGACTGCGTCTTGGTCCATGCAGCCTTTTTTCTTACAGCTTGCTGTTGTTCCGATGAGAAGTGCCGATAAGGCGAGTAGTGAAAGGTAAGTTTTCATAGTTAATTTGTGTTTAAGTGTTTCGAAATTATAAAATTGCTTGGCAATAGGCAAATAAAACGCACTTGATTTATTTTTATTGCAAAAAAAAACGGCGCTCCTAAGAACGCCGCTTCCAACCAAACGATAGGTCTAGTCTTGCAACACTTCAGTCTGACCAGTCGGTGTTGCGAGCGCATTTTTGATTTTTGCTTCTAGTTCTTCCATGAGTTCTGGATTGTCTAGAATGAGTGATTTGATCGCGTCGCGTCCTTGTCCGAGTTTGGTTTCTCCGTAAGAGAACCAAGAACCGCTTTTCTTGAGGATGTTGAGGTCTACGCCGAGGTCGATGATTTCACCTACTTTGGAGATGCCCTCACCGTACATGATGTCGAACTCTGCCTTTCTAAATGGCGGCGCAACTTTGTTTTTAACTACTTTGACTTTGACGCGGTTACCGATGATGTCTTCGCCGTCTTTGAGTTGTGCCGCTCTGCGGATATCGATGCGGATAGAGGAGTAAAACTTGAGTGCGTTTCCGCCGGTTGTGGTTTCGGGGTTGCCGAACATGACGCCGATTTTGTCGCGCAATTGGTTGATGAAGATACAGCAGCAGCCAGCCTTGTTGATAGAGCCCGTGAGTTTGCGGAGCGCTTTAGACATGAGGCGTGCTTGCAAGCCCATTTGGGAATCGCCCATTTCGCCTTCAATTTCTGCTTTTGGCGTGAGGGCCGCAACGGAGTCAATGACGATGAGGTCGATGGCGCCTGAACGGATGAGGTTGTCGGCGATTTCGAGGGCTTGTTCGCCGTTGTCTGGCTGAGAGATCAAGAGGTTTGCAATGTCTACGCCTAATTTTTGCGCGTAGAATTGGTCAAAGGCGTGCTCTGCATCTATGAATGCGGCAATACCGCCTTGCTTTTGAACTTCGGCAATCGCGTGAATAGCTAAGGTAGTTTTACCAGAAGATTCTGGGCCGTAGATTTCTACAACGCGTCCTTTCGGATAACCGTTGATGCCTAAGGCAAGGTCTAGTGTGAGCGATCCGGTAGGGATGACTTCTACTTTTTCTACTGGGGCATCGCCGAGTTTCATGACGGCTCCTTTTCCGAAGGCTTTGTCAAGCTTTTCCATGGTCAGTTGGAGTGCTTTGAGTTTTTCGAGGTTTTGTTCTTTAGACATATCGTTTGTTGTTTTGAGCGAGGCTCGGTGAATAATTTTTACAAAGTTGCAAGGTGAAGGACGTAAACAATTTACGTTCTACTGAAAACAGGCCAAAACTTCGTTGGCGTGGTCTTTTGTATTCGGTTTTTCGATGATTTTGATGAGGGTGTTGGTTTGATCAAAGATGAAAGTCATGCGGTGAATGCCGTCGTAAACGCGACCCATGAATTTTTTTGTACCCCAAACGCCGAATTGTTGGATGATGGTTTTTTCGGTATCGGAGATGAGCGGAAAATTCAATTGGTACTTATTTACAAATTTCATGTGGGCGGCAACGCTGTCGGCACTGATGCCAATGACATTGACTTGTGCGGCGAGCAGCGCTTCTTGGCCGTCGCGGATACTACAAGCCTGGGCAGTGCAGCCGGGGGTGTCGTCTTTGGGGTAAAAGTAGATCACTAGGTTTTTGCCAGCGTAAGATGCGCTGTCGATGGATTCGCCGTTTTGGTCAGTGCCAATAAAAGCTGGAAGCTTGCTCCCGAGGGTGAGTGTTGTCATAATGCTTAAAAAATAATCGGTGTAACGATGAAAAACTAATCAAAAGTAAAAACTATTCACCAATAACAAAACATCATTCGCAAAAAAGTTTTACTGTTGTCCGTATTTTAACAGACGAAAAAGAAATACGCACCAAGAAATGATGCTGATTGCGCCTCCAATTGGCGTCACCGGACCTAAAAACGCAAAGGCGTTGCTGGCCAAAAAGTGACGGCCTAGCACTAATCCATATATGGAGAAACTAAACAAAAACATGCCAATGAGCATGGCCCACAAAATGCCTTTCATCGGAAAAGCCAAGCGCTGACTACTCAAAGACAAGAATAAAACCCCCATGGATAAAAATCCTTGATAGCGCACGCCGACTTCAAAAGTGGCTAATTGCGCGGGTTCTAGTATCTCCTTCAAGGCATGTGCGCCAAAGGCGCCAAATACAATAGATAACATGATCATGAGGCCTGCTAAAAATGTAGTTTGTTTTTCCATACTGCGAAATTGTAAAAAAAAGACAAACCAAGTGTATCTTTGTGCCCATGCGTTCGCTAAGTTTCTTCTTTTTGTTTGTTTTGGCCCTATCTTGCGAGCAGTCCAAGCCGCGCTCGTACGACTACATTCAATATAGCGCTTTGGATTTGAGCGCCTACGATTTATCGGCGCGCATCATGTTGCCGAATGCAAGTGCCGGAATTGGCACCTCCATGAAACCGAATGTCGCATACGAAATAGGAGGCTTCAAATGGAAACTAAGTGTGGGACGCAATTTCACCCTTTTGATCGAAGACTACGGCGACTACGCCTATCGCTTTGCCGAGTTCAAGCGCAAATTGCTCAAGCCAAACCCTTTCTTCGAGATTGAAATGGTGCGGCAAACCAAAGACATCCTGATTTACAGAAGAATTGTGAAGGGCGAGTTTGTCGCACAAAAAAATGCACGGTTTTTTATTTACAGCGTCAAGCGCATCCGTGAAAACTATTACGAAATCATGAACCGCGAACAAGGCGACACCAAAAGGGTTGTAGATTTCATGTATCACTCCATTCAATCATTAAAAGCAAATAATGCGCATTAACAGAGAAGACGTACTTGCCGTTTTAGGCAAAATAACTGAGCCCGATCTTAAAAATGACTTGGTGAGCCTCAATTTAATTGAAGAGCTGCAGATCAATGACAACACCATTCAGGTGGGCGTTAAAATTTCGAACCCCGCACTACATGCCAGAAAACGCATGCAAGAAGCCATTGAATTCAATTTAAAGCGCGTATTCGGACAAGAAATCCAAGTACAGTGCCGCATTCAAGGTCTCGATGCAGAAAGCCGCACGGCGCGCCGAAAAATTTTGCCAGACGTCAAGCATATCATTGCAGTGGCATCGGGTAAGGGCGGTGTTGGCAAGTCGACAATTACGGCCAATTTAGCTGGTGGCTTGGCTAAAAAAGGATACCGCGTCGGAATTGTAGATGCCGATATCCACGGGCCTTCAATGCCTACCATGTTCGATTTAGTGGGCGATCGTCCCAAAATGACAGACGTCAATGGGCAATCGCTCATCGCGCCAATTGAGTCCAACGGCATCAAGATTTTATCGATCGGATTTTTCACGAGTCAAGACGACGCAGTTGTTTGGAGAGGCCCGATGGCTTCCAAAGCACTCACCCAACTTTTTACCGACGCGCATTGGGGCGAACTCGACTTCTTACTCGTCGACCTCCCTCCAGGCACCAGCGACATTCACTTGTCATTGATGCAAACCGTTCCCTTAGACGGCGTAGTGATCGTCAGTACACCGCAAGAAGTTGCTTTAGCCGACGCACGCCGCGGTATTCAAATGTTCAGACTCGATTCCTTTAAAGTACCGATCGTCGGTATTGTCGAAAACATGGCCTATTTTACGCCTGCAGAATTGCCCGATAACAAATACTATATTTTTGGCCGCGATGGCGCCAAGAATTTAGCGCAAGGCATGCAAGTGCCATTTTTGGGCAGCATTCCTTTGGTTCAGGGTGTATGCGAGGCTGGAGATGCCGGCAGACCCGCTGTTTTTCAGCAAAATACCCCCACAACAAGTGCTTTTGAAGAATTAGTTCATAACTTTGAAACTCAATTAAACGCCATTATCGCAACGCGCAAAACCCAAGCATGATAAACAACAAAGAAGAACTTCGCAGCAAAGTTATAGTGGCACTCGATCAGCTCAGGCCCTTTTTGCATGCCGATGGCGGCGACATGGAACTCATCGATATCACCGATGATGCCATTGTTCAAGTCCGTCTGTTGGGCTCTTGCAGCGACTGCTCGATGTCTCAGATGACCATCAAAGGTGGTCTCGAAGAAGCGCTCAAGATGGCGGCGCCAGAACTCAAAGGGGTAGTAGCGGTTTAGCGCATGAAAATTCGGTTTTTAGTCGTTGGGAAAACTGCATTCGAGGACCTGAAAGTCGGCGAACAGCGCTACCAGCAACGCTTGGGGCATTACTGTTCTTTTGAAAGAATTGAACTCCCCGACATCAAAAATCCGAAGGCGCTCAGCCAGACCCAAATCAAAGAGAAAGAAGGCGCTCAAATTTTAGCTAAAATCAATCCGACTGACTTTTTGATCTTGCTCGATGAAAACGGCAAGCAGTTCAGTTCGGTAGATTTTGCAGCTTGGTTGGCCCAAAAACAATTGCAGCATACGGGTTCTTTTGTATTTGTCATTGGTGGGGCCTATGGCTTTAGTCCGGCTGTGTACGAGCGCGCGCAATTCAAGCAGTCGCTTTCCAACATGACTTTCTCGCATCAGATGGTCCGCATGATTTTCCTCGAACAATTATACCGTGCTTTCAGCATCCTCAAAGGAGAACCTTACCACCATGCCTGAGCACTTATTTTTACACGAATTGATTTTCAAGAAGCCCGCTGGCACGAGCCGAGGCGTTTTGCATACCAAGCCTTCTTGGATCTACAATTATCCCTTGGCAAACGGTACTGAAATTCAAACAGAATTCCCAATCATTCCGGGTCTGTCTCCAGAATACAAAGACCACCAACAATATGAATCTGATCTCTTTGGTTTTTTAAAAGAGGTTGATCCTTATCTTTTGGAATGGGCGCAAACCGATTTTTTTGAAGAAGTTTCATTTCGAAATTTGATCGCGCAATGGCGCGCGTTTCCCTCTTTTATCTTTGGCTTGGAGGTGTTGTTATTGGGCATGCGTGCACAAGGAAACAACATTTTATTCGACACGCCATTTACGCGCCAGCAAGCCTCAATGCCGATCAATGGTTTGGTTTGGATGGGTACGCTTGCCGACATGCGCACGCAAGCCATCGAAAAAATCGCGGCGGGTTTTCAGACCGTCAAACTCAAAATTGGCGCACTAGATTGGCCTCAGGAATTGTTGCTACTTCAAGAACTCCGCGCGCATGCGCCTGCAACGGAACTCACCATTCGCGTCGATGCCAACGGTGCGTTTTCACCTTCCGAAATCGCTGGCGTACTCGAAGAATTGGCACGCCTAGAGGTGCATAGCATAGAACAGCCTATTGCTGCAGGCCAATGCCACGAGCTGTCTAATTTGTGTAAGGATACCAAAGTGCCAATTGCCTTGGATGAGGAATTAATTGGACTCACTTCTCGAGCTAAAAAAATAGCGCTACTCGAGCAAATTAGCCCACAATATATTATTTTGAAGCCAAGTTTACACGGCGGCCTAAGCGGCGTGCGCGAATGGATTGCCTTAGCCGAAGAAAGAAACATAGGTTGGTGGCTCACTAGTGCGCTCGAAAGTTCGATAGGACTGAGCGCTATTGTGCAATTTGGCGCATGTTACGCCCCTACAATTCCTCAGGGTTTTGGTACAGGCGGCCTTTATACAAACAATTTTCCGGCGCCATTGCGCATCCAAGAAGGACACATTTACTGGGTCAACGACTCGAGCAAGGACTAATTTCTGTACAATTTTGATACACCATGTCGTGCAAAATGAGTTGCGCAGCGAGGGCGAGTTGCGTGTAGTTTTGTGAGTTGTTGCCAAAACCCGCGGCGCTATTTTGCCACATGGCTTTGATGAGTTCTTGCGAGCCTTCTGTGGGCTGGATTTTATCCACAACAGCTGCGACGTTCATGGCTCCGGCGTGATACACGTGGAGTACAAACAAGCGAAACCATAAGTCTGTTTCGTTGTAAGTGAGGTTGTGTTGGGCTAAAATACGCTTGGCTTCAGGGATACAAAAGCGTCTGATGAGCTGTGCTGCGCCATAAGCCGAGCGGTCAAAATCTTTGCGTTCATCTGTGGTGCTATTCACGATCAGCCCCATGGAGCGCGCCACACTTGGCATGAGCTGAAAAGCACCATAAGCGCCTGTCGAGGATTTGCGCATCAGCGCAGGGCTTTCAATCAATAAAATAGATTGTGCATACCACGGATCTACACCATAGCGCTCAAAAGCAGCCACGCCCTGATCCAAACT
>JBFYPV010000198.1:0-5154 GCA_041303085.1 Crocinitomicaceae bacterium | reverse complement strand
TTCTTTTGAACTGAGCACAAAAGAAAAAGCGCAACTTCTCGCCTTTTTCAACGCTTTAGTCGATACTTCTTACCTGCGCAGAAACGGCTTTTAAGCGAGATTGCTTACCTTTGTTGCTTCAAAAACAAAGGCTATGTATCGCTCACACACTTGCGGAGAATTAAGAATTGAACACATCGGAACAAAAGTCACACTCGCTGGCTGGATGCAACGCTCCCGAGACCTCGGCGGCATGACCTTCATTGACCTCCGAGACCGCTACGGCCTCACCCAATTGGCCTTCAACATGGAAGTCAATGCCGCACTTTGCGAGCAAGCCCGTAAGCTCGGACGCGAGTTTGTGATCCAAGTAGAAGGAGAGGTCATTGAACGCAGCAGCAAAAACAAAAACATCCCAACCGGCGAAATCGAAATCAACGTCACCAGTCTAACGATCCTCAATGCGTCCAAACTGCCGCCGTTTACCATCGAAGACGACACCGATGGCGGCGACGAACTCCGCATGCAATACCGCTATCTTGATTTGCGCCGCAATCCCGTATTAGAAAAACTACGCCTGCGCAACCGCGTGGCCCTAGAAACCCGCAAATACCTCGACTCCAAAGATTTCTTAGATGTCGAAACGCCAGTCTTGATCAAGTCTACGCCAGAAGGCGCACGCGATTTTGTAGTGCCGAGTCGCATGAACGAAGGGCAATTTTACGCGCTTCCGCAGTCGCCACAAACGTTCAAGCAGCTTTTGATGGTGAGTGGCTTCGACCGCTACTACCAAATCGTCAAGTGTTTCCGCGACGAAGACCTCCGTGCAGACCGCCAACCAGAATTCACGCAAATCGACTGCGAAATGGCGTTTGTTGAGCAAAACGACATCCTCAATATGTTCGAAGGGCTCATCAAGCACCTTTTTGAAACCGTTCGCGGTGTCAAATTTGAAGGAGACTTCCCGCGCATGACCTACGCTGAAGCCATGGAGCGCTATGGTTCAGACAAACCCGATATCCGCTTCGGCATGGAGTTCGTTGACCTCACTACCCTAGCCCAACAAAACGATTTTGTGGTTTTCAATAGCGCAGAAGCTGTTTTGGCCATCAACGCCGAAGGTTGCAGCGAATACACGCGCAAACAACTCGACGAGCTCACCGAATGGGTCAAGCGTCCACAAATTGGCGCAAAGGGCTTGGTCTATATCAAGTGCAACACAGACGGTACTTTCAAATCGAGTGTAGACAAATTCTACTCCGAAGATGACCTCCGCGCAATGGCCGAGCGCGCCAATGCCAAGCCAGGTGATTTAATGTTACTCCTTTCTGGAGATCTTGCCAAAACACGCAAACAACTCAACGAACTGCGTTTGAACCTCGCAAGCCAACTTGGTCTGCGCGATCCAAATGTCTTCAAACCACTTTGGGTCATGGACTTTCCTTTGCTCGAATGGGACGAAGAAAACGAGCGCTACCACGCCATGCACCACCCATTTACTTCGCCAAAACCCGAAGACCTTCACCTCATCGATACCGAACCAGGTAAGGTGCGCGCCAATGCTTATGACCTCGCCATGAACGGCGTAGAACTTGGCGGTGGCTCTATCCGAATCCACGACCGCGCACTCCAATCCAGAATGTTTGACCTCCTTGGTTTCAGCAAAGAAGAAGCACAAGCGCAATTTGGCTTTTTGATGTCGGCATTTGAATACGGCGCGCCTCCACACGGTGGTTTGGCCTTTGGTCTAGACCGTTTGGTGGCCACAATGGGCGGCTCAGAATCTATCCGCGACTACATCGCCTTCCCTAAAAATAACTCGGGTCGCGACACCATGATTGACGCGCCATCGCCTCTAAACGAAGCGCAACTCAAAGAATTAGGTCTCAAGCTCAACTAAGCTGCTTGTTAATTGTTGTAAAGATATGAACCCACAAATCGATCAACTCCAAGAAGCGCTCAGCGCACAACGCACCAAACTTTTGGCGCACCCGATGTATGCTCAAATCCATAGCAGCACCGATTTTCAGGTGTTCATGGAACAACACATCTTCGCCGTCTGGGATTTCATGAGCCTGCTCAAAGCCCTACAGCGCAACCTCACTTGCGTAGAAGTGCCTTGGTCGCCTAAAGGTTCGCCTATTACCCGTCGCTTCATCAATGAAATTGTGTTGGGTGAAGAATCCGACCTCGACAAAGACGGTAAAGTGCTAAGCCACTTTGAAATGTATCTAGAAGCCATGCAGCAAATTGGCGCCAATACTTTGCCTATTCACCAACTCACAGAGTGGTTATCTTACGGCAAAACCTTAGACGAAGCGTTGTATCAGCTGGACATCCGCGAAGAAACCCGCTCGTTTGTGCGCTTTACATTCGACATCATCAACAGCGGCCAAATCCACAAAATTGCAGCGCTGTTTACTTTTGGGCGCGAAGACCTCATTCCGGATATGTTCATTGAAATCTTGCGCGAAATGCAAGGACAAGGACAAACAAACATCGACAAACTCCTCTATTATTTGGAGCGCCACATAGAAGTAGACGGCGGTGACCACGGGCCCATTTCACTACAAATGATGGATGAAATTTGCGGTACGGATGCCATTAAATGGCAAGAAGCCACAGAAGTATCGATTCAAGCCTTAGAGAAGCGCTACGCTTTATGGGATGGCGTTCAAGCCAATCTTAGCTCCAAGTAGTTCCTTCTTTACCATCCTTGACCACAATGCCTGCATTGGCCAAGCCATCTCTAATTTGATCTGAGGTAGTCCAGTCTTTGTTGGTTCTGGCTTGCCCGCGCAAATCGAGCACGAGGTCCATGACGGGAGCCAAGCGGCTTTCTGAACCGGCTGCTTCTTTTTGCAAGCCCAAAACGTCATAGACAAAAACAGCCATTTTTTCCTTGAGTAGCGCAAGGTCTGCTGCTGCAATTTGTTCTTTGCCGTCGTTGACCAAGTTGATCAGGCGCGTGGCTTCAAACAAATTGGCAACGAGAATAGGCGCGTTGAAGTCGTCGTTCATGGCTTTGTAGAACGTTTGCACTAGGGCAGTGACATCAAAAGTAGACGTTGCTTTGGCTTCTAGGCGCTCTAGGGTAGCAATGGCGTCTGTGAGTTTAGACAAGCCCTTTTCCGCCGCATTGAGTGCGTCTTGGGTGAAGTCTAGGTTGCTGCGGTAATGCGCTTGCATCATGAAAAAACGCACGACGTTGGCCGTATACGATTTTTCAAACAAGCCCGTACTGCCATCTAGGATTTGCTTGGGCAAAAAGTAATTCCCAAAGGATTTAGACATTTTTTGGCCGTTGACGTTGAGCATGTTGGCGTGCATCCAGTAACGCGCAGGGTTGCAACCAAAAGAGCCGCAGCTTTGGGCAATTTCGTCTTCGTGGTGCGGAAATTTGAGGTCCATGCCGCCGCCGTGGATATCGAATTGCTTGCCGAGGTATTTGGTGCTCATGGCCGTACACTCGATGTGCCAACCAGGGTTGCCATTGCCCCAAGGCGAACGCCAAATTTGCATGTCGTCGGGGTTGGCTTTTTTCCAAAGTGCGAAATCGGCAAAGAAACGTTTTTCGTCTTGGGCATTGAGTGCTCGGGTTTCATTTTCGAGCTCGTCTACCTTGCGGCCGCTCAAGGTACCGTAATGGTAGTCTTGCATGTAACGACGTGTGTCAAAATAAACCGAACCGTTGGCTTCATAGGCATAGCCGTTGGCTAGAATTTGCTCTATGATTTCGATTTGCTCTTGAATGTGCTGGGTAGCGGTAGGCTCAATACTCGGCGGCAAGAGGTTGTAGATGCGCTGTAATTCTTGAAACTTGACGGCGTATTTGTAGACAATTTCTAAAGACTGCAGTTGCTCCGCTTTGGCAGCAACGCCAATGCTATCGACTTCTTGGCCTGCAGAATTGGTAATATGGCCCGCATCTGTGATGTTGCGAACGTACTTGACGCTGAAACCCAGATGCAACAAGTAACGGTAAATGAGGTCAAAATTGATGAAAGTGCGCATGTTGCCCATGTGCGGCTCGCTGTAAAGCGTTGGTCCACAGACATACATCCCGATCTTGCCCTCTACTAGCGGAACAAAAGGTTCTTTTTCGCCTTTTAAACTATTGTAGATAACGAGTTGGTCTTGCTGAGCTTTCATTTTGTGTGATTATTCTTACAAATTTAGCCAATTTTACGGCATCATTTTTGTTAAGTTTGTGGCATGAATGTAATTTACAGTTTCCTGACTGCCGTGTTGTTTTCACTTAGCCTAAGTGGAGATTTACCCTACACCACAATTCAACGCGGGATGGAAACCAACGACGCGCATGCGATCGTTAGTCTAGGTAAAGATAAAATCGTTTTACAAGTGCCGGGTTCTGATGGCGCGTATCCGCTTTCACAAGCCGAAATGATCTTGACTAGCTTCTTTCAAAAAAATCCAAAAGGCACGTTTGTGTTCAGGTATAAAAATACCAAATCTGTCGAAGGAAACGGCACCGTTATCGGCTCTTACGTTTCTAAAGGCAACAGCTACCGCAGCACTTTTCAGTTCCGCAGCGGCAAATACGAAACCAAGCTCGAAAGCCTGAGCATCGTCAAAGAATAAATCTTAAGCTTGCTGCCCTCTGTTTTCTTTGAGGGTGTTGAAGAAGATGATGCCGTAACCAATTGCGAGCATCAGGTGGAAAGGCACCATGCCGAGGTCTCCGTATAGCGCTCTGTTTACTGCCGTAAAGCCGAACGTCACCATGAAAATACCTTCCATGATATTGATGATCGAAAGGCTCTTTTTGTCGTATTTATTGCCCTTGAATTCATCCTTCTTAGCGACATTGAATTTAGGCGTGCGCACAAAAGAACTCTTGATGCCGAGGTAGCCCTCGATCACCGCTACCGCATTGCTGAGGCCAAGCGCCATAGAAACCGTTAAGAACTGGACAAAACGACCCAAGAAACGGAAGAGGTCGCCAAAGAAGTTGCCGCGCTTGTCTCGGAATGAATTCCAGTAGTAGAAGCCCAAGAAGATGGTGCTCGAGAAGAAATACATCCCGTACTTGATGTAAATATTGAGATCAGAGAAAGAATCTTTGATGTGCAATACCGCCAAACTGAGTAAAGAAAGGATCAAAATAAAGACGAATACCGAAGAGTTGAAAAGGTGCGCTAATCCGTGAATGCG
>JBFYPV010000197.1:0-2628 GCA_041303085.1 Crocinitomicaceae bacterium | reverse complement strand
TGCTCATCGACCAAGCCTCTCACTTTGCGGTAGTTTTCTCCGGTGGGGAGCTTGACGCGCAACCATTTTGGTTTCTTAATACGTGTTGTTTCTTCCATTAGAATTGCAGTGTTTCCAATTGTTGTAAAACGGTATCTCGTTGTGCAACAACCGAGCGCAAGCTTTGTGCGTTATAACGTAATGATTTGATCAAAAGGGTGGTATTTTTTAAAAATAAATAATACCCCAAAGAGACTATATTTAAAGCTACGAACAATGAAATCCAGCACCAGGAATCTAGCGCAATGAAGCGTGCAGCCACCACAAAAAGGAGGATGTTCCAGAGCGGCAACAAAACCATCAGCATGGTCATTTTGGTAGAGGACCAAAAAACGGGTCTTTTCATTTTATTTTCTACAAATCTTTTCACGAATAAAGTAGGCAAAGCAATGTGCACCAGCCCAATAATGAACAGGGGCAATTGAACCAGTAGCTTCAAGAAAGTGTACAAGCGCCAGTTCTTTTGAAGGGCAAACCAATACAGCTCAGCTTCTTTCAAGCCCAATTTGCGCAAAGCATCGAGGTATTGATTGAGCTGTGTTTTGATAGGCTCAATGTTTTCGTTTTGGTGATCAGTTAAAGCATTTAAATAAGCTGCCAATTTTTGTGAATACAACCAGCGTGTTTCGAGTGAAAGTTTTGGGTCATGGCAATCCACGTGCATGCCCTTGCGATTGAGCATCATGATTTGCTCGTGCAACACGACGTGCTCGTCGGTCTTGACATGCGTAATTTGCGCCTGCATGCGCTGTTCAAGTTCCCGATTGAGCTCTGAAATGACTTTACTTGGATTTTCTAGGTAGGCCTCCTTATAGTCATTGAGTAAGATTGGTTCAGCCGCCGCGAGCAGCACGTCACTGCGCAGCATACCCGGATTGGTGTAATTAATTCCGACACCTTGCACCCGGATTTCTACTTTCCAATCGAGGTCTTCTAAGGCCGTAAAACCAATGCGAAGAGCACCTTTTTTGATGGGCTTGAGCCTGCGTTCAAAGATGTCGTCGGTGATGCCTTCGCCAAAAATGAGCAAATTGCGATTGCGCGCGAGGGTTTCGGTAGCTTTTTTAAAGACTTTTTTGTTCTTCTCCTGAGAATTGCCGCCATCTTGTTGGCGATAAATGGGCAACATGTGCGCGAGCCAAAAGAATGGTCGGGTAAAGCGATTGAAGACGTCGGAGCGCGTCATGAAATACACAATTGGCTTGCGCAAACGGGAAACAACCAATGGGTCGAGAAATGACGAAGGGTGGTTACTTACGAAGATGGTTCTTCCAAAACGATTTTTGCTCGGACGCACCTCTTTGATGCGCCTAAAAAACAACCGAAAGCTAAAGCTTAATCCGAACCAAAAAATAAAATACAAGAGCCTCATGCTGCGAAATTACCAATTTTAGATAATTTCGCCCTAAAATAAACGCATGAAGCGCATCGGACTCATCTGCGGAGGCTTTTCCTCCGAATACAATATCTCTATCAAGAGTGCTCAAACCATTCAAAATCACTTTCCTGCGCACCTCGAATGCGTCTTGATTCAAATTTCAAGAGCCGACTGGCAAGAGCGCCTGCAATTAGAAGGAAAAATAGATGCTGCAATTGTTTACACACACGGCGACCCCGGAGAAAACGGAAAAATTCAAGCGTATCTCGACATGCTGCAAATTCCCTACATCAATTCTGGTGTATTGGCAAGTGCACTTTCTTTTGACAAATGGTACTGCAATCAATTCTTGAAAGGTTTTGGTTTTGAGGTGGCCAAATCTCAACTTTTTCATTTCGGTGCACAAATAGATGCCACTGCTTTAGTAGCCGATTTGGGCCTACCCATGTTTGTGAAGCCCTCGGACTCTGGCTCTAGCTTCGGCATTTCTAAAGTGAAATCTGTTGAAGATGTCCAAACTGCATTTGAAACAGCCTTTAAAGAGGGTCGTGATGTTGTGGCAGAAGCTTTTTTGGACGGCACCGAAGTGACCTGTGGCGTTTACCGCAGCCAAGATGGCCTGGTGGCTTTGCCGCTAACCGAAATTGTGTCCGAAACTGAATTCTTTGACTACGCCGCCAAATACGATGGCAAATCCAAAGAAATTACGCCTGCTCGGGTCAATGACTCAGTAACTCTAGCAGTTCAGTCGCAAGCCAAAAAAATATACGATTTAATGGGCTTAAGAGCAATTGCCCGCATCGATTTCATGGTTGTGAATGGCACACCGCATGTCATTGAAGTCAATACAACACCTGGGTTTTCGCCGGCAAGTATTGTGCCTCAGATGCTGGGGGTAGCGCAAATTGGCATTCAAGACTTCTGGACGTCGATTATTCAGGTTGAGCTTGGTATGTAGCTAACTGATTGAAAAAAGGTTCCATTTTTTTGGCCATTGCCGAGCCAGAAAGCTTGTAATCATTGGCAATAATGGCAAAAGCAATTTGGTGACCATTTGGCGCAGCTACATAGCCCGCATAGGCCTTGATACCATTGATACTTCCACTTTTGGCGTGCACCTTTCCTTCGCCAGCCTGACCTTTACACAGGTTTTTAACCGTACCTGTTTGCCCGGCAATCGGCAAACTTTTAAAATAAGTCGCAGCATGCGG
>JBFYPV010000196.1:0-4612 GCA_041303085.1 Crocinitomicaceae bacterium | reverse complement strand
TGGGGACCTTGAATTTGCCGTTGTCTTCGGGGTTGTTCGTAACTGCGCCGCGCCCGAGGTCGGTGAAATTGGCGTCTAAGCCATTGTTACTGTATTTCTTGACGCGCATGAGCGGCCCGTTGTGGCAGTGGAAGCAATCGGCGCCATTGAGGCTTTTAAAGAGGTCGTAGCCAGCCCATTCCTCGATATCTACGGTTTGCAAAACGTTTTGTTCTTGTGCGGTGAGCGACATCCCGTTTTCGTATTTGTACATGACGTCGTATTTAGACGATGCAGAAATCATGGTACGGATAAACTGCGCAATGGCTTTGGTGACCTTTGTGGAGTCGATGCCCGGTTCTCCAAAGGCGCGGTAAAATTTATTTCGATAGTTGATGTCTAGGTTGAGCTTATAGACTGCGTCGGTCCAGCTTTGGTGCATCTCAATTGGGTTCGGAATGGGCTCGAGGATTTGTTGTTCTAGTGTGGAGGCGCGGCCGTCCCAGAAAAAGAAGTTGTCCCAGCCGAGGTTGATGAGCGCCATCGAATTGCGGTTGCCAGCAATACCGTCTATGCCCGTTGAGTATTTGTTGGGGTCTGAAAAACTGCTCTGCGCTAAATGGCAAGATGCACAGCTCATGGAGTCGTTGGCGGAGAGTCTTTTTTCGTAGAACAACCAGCGCCCCAAGTCTACACCCTCTTGGGTCATGGGGTTGTCTGCCGGGATGATCATGTCCGGAAAATGACTTGGAATCTCTAAAGCATAGGGTGTAGCTTGAAAGTTAGTCTTGTCTTTTTTACAAGAGCATAATAAAACTAAAAAACCTAAGAGAAATAGGAAACCTTTCATTAATAGGGGCTTATGGCATTTTTAAAGTTGGCAATGACTTTTTGCGAAAGGGCTTCTTGTCCGGCAGCGGTGTGGGTGAGGTTTTCTGTACTGAGGTTGATGCTATTGACGCCTTGTCCTAGAAAGGCGAGCAAGTCGAGTTTGAGTTTGAATTCGCGTGTTTGGTTGCCGATGTCGGTCCAGTTGACGGCGTTGAATTGGAGGTTTTGAGCATAGGTGTCGGTACCGACATGGAAACTAAAAGAGAGGTCGGGGTAGGTAGTGCCGTCTATAATTGTATCTACTTTACCTTCGACATTCATGAAGATATAACCCGGGTTCCAGCCCCAGTGCATTGGGCCGGCATTGCTGATGTTGAGGGGGCTTTCGTTTGGAAACGCACTCGGGTCGAGGTGATTGAGGCTGCTGTCTACACCCAGAATTGCACTTAAGTTATTGAACTTAGCGTAGTCTCCTTCTTTTTTGAATAGGAGGCTACCAGTTTCGCGGTAATCTAGTAAGGCGGCTTGATGCAGTGCGTTGGAACCGTTGCCAAATAGGGTAAAATAGCACTTGAGTTCTGTGAATTTGATTTTGTAGCCTTCTTGGGTGGTATAGATGCTGTCCATGTAGAAAGGGAGCGCTCCAAAGACGGGTTGCATACTCACCTGAATCTGCGCTTTTGGAGCAGTGGGTTTGTCGTCGCCACAAGCAGCGAGCAGCAAGCCAAAAAAGATCACTAAAAATGTTGGTCTCATCTAACAAAAATACGTCAAAACGCTCAAAATGTTCTTAATTTTAGGAAAAGTTCAGCCCAAATTCAGCTAATGCCCCAACCTTCTTCCAAAGCCTTACGCGTTTATGCCGCATCAGCGGGTAGCGGCAAGACGCATCGTCTTGTTTTAGAGTATCTTAAGATTTTACTTTCCGATGCCAATTACCGTCAAAAGTTCAGGCATATTGTCGCCATGACCTTCACCAATAAGGCGGCCAACGAAATGAAAGACCGCATTCTTCAAACCTTGAGTGGTTTGGCCTACCCTGCAAGTGCCAACTCCAAAACAAAAGCGCTCCAAAAAGACCTCCTCGATGAAACTTCGCTCACTGAGGTGCAGTTGCAGCAACGCGCAGCGGGCGCACTGCAAGGCATCTTGCACCACTACGAAGATTTCAATATTTCTACCATAGACAAATTCAACCTACGCCTCATTCGCTCCTTTAGCCGAGACCTCGACTTACCCGCCGATTTTGAGGTAGTACTCAACGAAAAACTGATCCTCGACGAAGTCTTGGATTTACTCATTGCGCGGCTTGGGCAGCCCGATGCACAAGAACTCACGCGCTGGATGCTCTCTTATGCCAGAACAAAAGTAGCGGAGGGCGAATCCTGGGACTTCAAAAAATCTTTGCTGCACTTTTCGGAGGTCCTGAGCAAGGAACGCAATGCCAAAGAGGTGGCGCAGCTGCTCACCAATACCTATACACCCGATACCTACAAAGAATTTCAAGAAAAAGCTGAGCGGGTTAAAGCCGACTTTTTAGCCGAGTGCGCCGCCGTTCATGCGCTTGCAGCACCTTTCAAGGGTGCAAATTTCAAGACCGCAACCGAGCAAAAACGCATAGATGCATTTGTGGAAGACCCAAATTGGGGGCTAGGCAAAAAAGAAGGGTCTTTTTACGCTCCCAAATTCAAAGAAAAGCTCGAAGAGAACTTTTACGAGCTCCCGTCTGCGGTCAACAATGCACTTCTCGAACTCGAAACAAGTTATGACCAAGCTTTGGGGGCCTTCAAACTCCTCGAAACACAGCGCAAAAATTTTTACGATATGGCCTTGTTGCAATACGTAGCGCAGCAAACCAAGGCCCTCATGACTGCGCAGCAGCAAATCCGCATTTCAGAGTTCAATCAGCTCATCAGTCAGTTGGTGCAAGGTGAACAAGCTCCATACATCTACGAGCGTTTAGGGATTCGCTACGAACACTTCTTGCTCGACGAATTCCAAGATACCTCTCGTTTGCAGTGGGTCAACATGATTCCATTGGTTCTCGAGGCCATTTCTTACGAGCGTCCGAACCTTATTGTCGGCGACGCCAAACAAAGTATTTACCGCTTCAACAACGGTTTGGCCGAGCAATTCGTCGCTTTGCCAAGTCTTTACAATCCCGAAAACGACCCTCAAATGGCGCAAAACAGCGCGCGTTTTGAGGCCAGTGCGGCAAAAAACAGCCTTGTAGACAACTACCGTTCTGCGGCTCAAATTGTCGAGTTCAATAATGCGCTATTCAAGCAGTTAGCACTTGCCTTGCCGCCGCAGCACCAAGATTTCTACGCCTCACTTCATCAACATCCCAAATCGAACAAGACAGGCTTTGTGCAAATAGAAAGCCTTGTCAATGACCTACCCGAAGCGCTCCTCCACGAAAAAATACGCAACACCATCCAGCAAGTTTTGCTCGACGGCTTTAGGCCTTGCGATATTTGTGTGCTCACTGAAACCAATAAAAAAGGCAACGCAATTGCCCTTGCCCTGACGCAAGTAGGCATGCAAGTGGTATCGCAAGACTCACTCTTGTTGGTTTCCAATCCATTGGTGCAATTGTTTTTATTGTACCTCAAAAAGCGCGCAAAACCTTCCAACCCAACACTCGGTAAGCGCTTGGCAGAAGCGTACTTGCGCGCCAAAGGCAAGTTTGAAGTCGCGAGCTATATGTCTTACTTTAAGACCTATGAGAAGGAGGGTAAGCAATTGCGTTACTTTGATGAAAATGCTTTTTACAAAGCCGAATTTGGATCTGAAGAAGCGCTATTTATGCCTTATGAGCACCTTTTTGACTTGCTGCAGAAAGTAGCCGCATGTTTTCAAATCAACGATACCACCGAGCCTTATGTGCATCATTTTTTCGATGTTGCTTTTCAATACCAACTCAATCGCAACGCGGAGTTGCTACCGTTTATCGAATTTATTGAGCAAAACAAAGACAAATTGGCCCTACAGATGCCCGAGTCTACGGAGGCCATCCGCATCATGACGATTCACAAAGCCAAAGGCTTGGAATTCCCTGTGGTGCTCATGCCAAGTCTTGATTTTAGCATCATCATTTACGGCATGTCTAAGTTTTTGATGCAGGCTGGTGAGGGCTTGGCCTATTCGTTTCCGTCCGACGCCATTCCCGAATTCAGGTCTTTCAAAGAAAAAGAACTCGCTGCCATCTACCTCGATAAACTCAACTTGCTGTATGTAGCCCTCACCCGACCAGAAAACAGGCTCTACGTTTGGAATCACCACAAAGCCAAAGGTTTTGGTGCTCAAATTCACGAACAACTGCTTGTGCACCCCGATCTCAAGCTACAAGAAGAGCATGTCTATGTATCCGGACAAGCCGTTCCAGAAGTGCGCAGCGCGGCGCAAAAAGCTACTTTAGAGGCCGCGAACACTAAGTTTTATCATCCGTTGGCGCTACCAGATCAGCTGTGGTATCCTTCTTTGGTCTTCAGAACTCCCGATTTAGAGCAGGTTCCAGATCAACTTTTTGGCTTGGCCTTTCATCGCCTCATGGCGCTCTGTTCGGCATCAAGTCAAGTGCCAGCTGCACTGCAAGCTGCGCTGCAAGAAGGCTCAGTTGCTCAAGATCAAGTCACGGACCTCAGTGCAGCGGCTATGCGTTTTTGGACACACGTAAGTGCCCAACAACTTGATGAAGGTATTTTGGAAGAATTCAATGAGCAGCGCATCATTGCCGATATCAATCAAATGAAGCAGCCCGACAAAGTTTGGCTCAAACACAATGAAGTAGTTGTGATAG
>JBFYPV010000195.1:0-2693 GCA_041303085.1 Crocinitomicaceae bacterium | reverse complement strand
CTTGCGGATTGCGCAGTGCGATTGCTTCGAGGACGGGAATCTGAAAACGATCAACTAGATCCATAAAAGTAATTTGTTGCAAAAATAATAGCAACACTATTTATAAATAGTAGGAATCATATAACATCTTTTTATGGATGTCATAAGTCCATTTTGACTCCATAAAAAAGCCACCTCGAAAGGTGGCTTTATACTACTGTTTGAAGAGGAAAAAATTGATACTAAACCCATGCTCTGATTGAATCCTCTGTCAATTGTCCAGTTACGGTAGTTGAATGTGTAAGACGCAGTAGTGTTGTTCCGTTGAACACTACAAAGGTGCAGTACATTCAGAAAAATAAGTATGAGTGAAAGCAGTGCTAAAACATGATAGTTATCAGTTTCTGCGGATCCCGACAATATTGGGAAGGCGCCAAAAACGGTTGTTGTCGTCGCGCTCCCAGGTAGTTGAAACCCAAGAACCTACTTTTTCTATGCAATGGCCATTGACATCTATGAGCAAACTGGTTTCGGGGCCACCCTCTAAATAAATGGCATCATGGAGCCCACCAGGCATTTGCTTCATAAAACCAATCATTTGATTGTGGGTATAAGGCGAGCGCGTAAAAATGAGGTAAAACCAACCTTTTTCGTCTTCGGCAGCCACAAGCATGCTGCAAGACTGCACTTTCTTTTGCCAGTTCATCGGGCTCGCATTGCAATCGATCATGCGCAAGCCTTGGGCAAAACCACTGAAATTGTTTTTTTCTTGCTCCCAATTGGCACAGGTGAGGTCGAGGACTTCTATGTTCGAACGGTTGGTGTTGGGTTTTGGGCCCAAAGCCAACATGAGGTTGAAGTTTTCAAGAAGCTTAGCGTTGTTATAATGGTCGCCAGATTGCAAGTAAGCACGGCTCTGCAGCGGCCTAGCTAAGTTGTACATACCGGCATTGAAGGCCACCAATAAATCAAAGGTATCTGCCCAAGTGGAGACGTCTTTGGGCACAGAATCGAATTGTGTTGCAGTGAATAAATCAAAGCGGAACTGCGACGGATCCATGCGCAAAATAGACAATTTTGAATCGCCGATGAAAGATTTGACGGGCGCCGCGATTTCTCTGTACTCCATGCCTTTGGTGAGCGTAACCCAATTGGAATAATCTGGTGCTGCCATTTCTGGCGCAGGTTGGCCGTAGGAACAAGCCTGCAGCAGCAGCGTAGCGAAACAAAGGGCAAAAAAGCGAAACAAGCTTGACATATATTCTTTATTCAAAGTTATGGATTTTAATAGTTTTATTTACTTTGTACTCTATTCCCTACACATGAAAGTACTACTTGTCATTCTGACCCTTCCATTTTTGAGCTTTGCGCAGGCTACTCCCAAAAAAGACCAACTCAAGGCCAAACGCATTTGCGCCAACGCCGTTACGCTCTTCAACGAAGGCCAAAGTAGCAATGCCTACATGCTGCTCAAACAAGCCGTAGCGCTAGACCCCAATAACGCCAACGCCTTTTATTGGCTCGCCGCAACCGAATACGACCTCCGTTCTTACAACTACGCAAAGGAACACAGCGACCAAGCGCTCAAACTGCTGTCCAGCGAAGCCACACTCGACGAATTGTATTTAGCAAGTCAAATTGAATTAGCTCTCAGCCAAGCTAGCACTGCCATGACACATCTTGCAAAGGCCAAAACGCTGGTCAAAAAAGAAAAAGATTTTGAATTGCTCGGTTTTGCAGCACTTGAAAAGCAATGTGCCTTCTATTTGGCACAAAAAGCCAAAGCCATCGGTTTCCAAGGTCAAGTGCTCGCACCTGAACTCAATACCAAATACGACGAATATGGCCCCATTTTAAGCGCTGACGGGCAAACCCTGTACTTCACCACCCGCAACCCCGACTCCAAAGGGGCCAACCTCAACCCCGACGACCAACGCTTTTTTGAAGACATCTATCAAGCCAGTACGGCCCTAGACGACAACGGAAAATGGACGCGCTTCTTCATCAACAACGACCTGCTGAACACCGAAGGTTTTGACGCGCTTTCTTATGTATCCAAAGACGGACTTCTTGCGCTCGGCACCCTTAACACCACCGCCTCTAAAGAAGCCAGTACGCAAGGATCCGATATTTTTGAATTAACGGCCGAAACGAATGGCATTTGGGATGACAAGCGCATCATCAATGAGATTCCAGGCTTGAACACCAGCTATTTTGAAGGTTCTCCGTCTAAAACCGATACGGTTTGGATCGATGAATTTACGTACATAGAAGAGCTTTATTTTGTGTCGGACCGCGAAGCAGAGAAATTTGCAACCGATATTTATGTTGCCCAAAAAATCAATGGCATTTGGCAAGCAGAGGTCAAAGCGCTCGGGCGCAGCATCAATACCGAAGGCCGCGAAACCACACCTCACGTGACGCCAGACGGCCAATTCTTGTTTTTTGCTTCAGACGGCCATGAAGGGATGGGCGGCTACGATATCTTCGTTTGCAAACGCGAGGGCAAAGAATGGTCTGCACCAATAAACCTGGGCGCGGCCATCAATACAACCCTCGACGACACACACTTTCAAATTGCTGCCGACCAACTTCGCGTCATTTGGGCGAGTGTCAGCGAAATCGATGGTTTGTTCAGTTACAATTTATTTGAAGCGCCAATTGGCGTGATACAAACCACTGAAAAATAAAAACTTGCCACGTTATTTCATTTC
>JBFYPV010000194.1:0-2784 GCA_041303085.1 Crocinitomicaceae bacterium | reverse complement strand
GCGCCGATGTCTGGCATGATGAAGAAATCGCGGTCGTCTTTGCCCGATACGAGGTCAATGCCTTTATCGGTGAGTTCGATGGAGTTGTTTTTTTCGTCGATGACAAAGAACAAATCGAGGTCGATTTTCTTCATGTTTTTGCCTTGTTCGGCCATGTAGAAATTTTCGGTCTTTTGGAGGTGTACTTTGATGCCTGGCTCAGATAAAAACTTGATGAGTGCTCTGTTTTTGGGCAAGCCACGGTGCGCGCGCAACAAGGCAATACCGCCTTCTTCGAGGAGGCGTTTTTGTTCGTTTTTGTCTGGGTTGGGCTCGTTGATAACGCTCAGCATTTTTTTGGCCTCGTTAAGGCACTGCTGAACAAAAGCGCGCTGTGCTTCTACCACGCGTTCGATGCGCGGCTTGAGTTCGTGGAATTCGTGCTCGTCGCCTTTAGGCGTTGGCCCAGCGATGATGAGCGGTGTACGGGCGTCGTCAATCAAGACGGAATCGACCTCATCGACAATGGCAAAATGGTGCTTGCGCTGAACGATGTCGTCTACGTGGCCCGCCATGTTGTCGCGCAGGTAGTCAAAGCCGAATTCGTTGTTGGTACCAAAGGTGATGTCGGCCATATAGGCTTGGCGACGGCGCTGAGAGTTGGGTTGGTGTTTGTCGATGCAGTCTACGCGCAAACCATGGAATTCGTAAAGTGGGCCCATCCATTCGGCATCGCGCTTGGCGAGGTAGTCGTTGACGGTAACCACGTGAACACCTTTGCCAGAAAGGGCATTGAGGTAAACGGGTAGGGTAGCCACTAATGTTTTTCCTTCACCGGTTTGCATTTCGGCGATGTTGCCGCGGTGTAATACGGCACCACCCATGAGCTGAACGTCATAGTGCACCATAGCCCATTTGATTTTGTTGCCGGCGGCAGTCCATTCGTTGTGCCAAATGGCGCGGTCGCCGTCGAGGCTGATGCCGTCTCGGGCCGAGGCTAGTTGGCGGTCAAGGTCGGTGGCGCTCACGTTGAGTTGGCCGTTTTCGGCCCAGCGACGCGCAGTTTCTTTGACTACAGCAAAGGCTTCTGGTAAAATCACGAGCAATTCTTCTTCGATGCGCTCGTCGATAGACTTGACCATTTGGTCAATTTGCTCGTAGAGTTTTTCTTTTTCTTCGAAAGAAGTTTGGAGGTCTGCGGCTTTGGCCTGGAGGTCTGAGAGGTTGGCTTCTAACTCGGCAATGGCGTTGCGTACTTGTTCTTGAAAACCGCGGGTTTTGTCGCGGAGTTGGTCGTCGGAAAGGTTTTTGACGCTTTCCCAAGCGGTGTTGGCTTTATCTACGAAAGGCCAGTATTCTTTGCGGTCTTTTGCGGTCTTGTCTCCGAAAATAGATTTGAGTAAATCTCCGATCATGTCTGTGTTCAATTTAGCGAAGCTCAAAATTAATGAATTCTATGGATTTTAGCCTTAAATAAATCCGATTTCAGCTATCTTTGTGGCATGCATGAATTAATAGTAATCCTCGATTTTGGTTCTCAATATACCCAACTGATTGCCAGAAGAATCCGCGAACTCAACGTTTATTGTGAAATCCACCCCTGGAACAAAATTCCAACGCTCGGCAGCAATGTCAAAGGCGTCATCCTTTCGGGTAGTCCGTTTTCTGTTCGCGATCCGCAGGCTCCACAGCCAGATCTTTCAGCAATCAAAGGCAAAATGCCACTTCTAGGCGTTTGTTTTGGCGCACAGTATCTCTCGCATCATTTTGGTGGCGAAGTACTGCCTTCCAATACCAGAGAATACGGTCGTGCGCACCTCACTTACCTCGACACCAACAACGTGCTCACCAAAGGCATGACCGAAGGCTCTCAAGTCTGGATGTCTCATGGCGACACCATCAAGAAAATCCCTGCCAATTACCAAATCATTTGCTCTACCCACGACGTAGAAGTAGCTGGCTACGCCATTGAAGGCGAGCAAACTTTTGGCATTCAGTTTCACCCAGAAGTGTATCACTCCACAGAAGGCAAAACGCTTTTGCAAAACTTCATCGTCGATGTTTGCCATTGCGCCTGCGACTGGACCCCCGATTCCTTCATCGAAGAAACAACTGCCCGCTTGCAAGCACAACTCGGCGACGACAAAGTCATTCTCGGTCTTTCTGGCGGCGTAGACTCTTCTGTGGCAGCCGTGCTCTTGCACAAAGCCATTGGCCCGAACCTCCACTGCATTTTTGTAGACAACGGTTTATTGCGCAAAAACGAATACGAAGAAGTTTTGGCCTCCTACCAAGGCATGGGCCTCAACGTAAAGGGCGTCAATGCTTCGGAGCGTTTTTATAGCGCACTGAGCGGCCTCACCGATCCTGAACTCAAAAGAAAAGCCATCGGAAAAGTATTTGTCGATGTATTTGACGAAGAATCCAAATTGGTCGAAAACGCCAAATGGCTGGGCCAAGGAACCATCTATCCAGACGTCATCGAGTCGGTTTCTGCTACTGGTGGCCCGTCTCAAACCATTAAATCTCACCACAATGTAGGGGGTTTACCAGACTACATGAAGCTGCAAGTGGTTGAGCCTTTGCGCTTGCTCTTCAAAGACGAAGTGCGTCGCATTGGCCGTTCTCTACAAATAGACGAGCGCATTCTTGGGCGTCATCCTTTCCCAGGTCCGGGTCTTGGCATCCGTATTTTAGGTGAAGTCACCGCTGATAAAGTCCGTATTTTGCAAGAAGTTGACGCTATTTTCATCAATGGCCTCAAAGAAGACAACCTTTACAACGATGTCTGGCAAGCTGGCGCCA
>JBFYPV010000193.1:0-2924 GCA_041303085.1 Crocinitomicaceae bacterium | reverse complement strand
AATTTCTAAACCTTTGCGCACAACTGGATCTGCTTGTAATTGTTGTTTGGCGCGCCCTTCTTGATAGTAATAGCGCGAAATGATTTCATCCTCAAGGACTTCACTGATTTCTTGCTGAAATTTATCGAGGTCGCGTTCTTTTGACGGCGTGACCTTTTCCAACATCTGATTGTACTGAGCCGAGATATCTTCAAAATAGCCTTCTTTCTCTGCCGTCTCTTTCATTTTGCGGAGCGCCTCTTCTGAAGCGGTGGTGTAGTCAAAATCGGTTTGAGCCATCACATAGGCCTTGAACTGCGCGTATTCTTCCGGACTCAGTTTAAAGGTGCCTGCCGCTGCAATTGTTGGATGGGTAGCCGCGTATTGCGTGGCATAATTGAAAATATGATTCTTGACCAAGAGCATGGCGGCTAACCTACTGAGGTCTTCAAAAGCAACTTCGATATCGGGCTCGATGCCACGGCCGTCAATGACGGGTCTGCCGTTTTGGGTGTAAAATGTTTTGAGCAAGGAATCGGCTACTTCTTTGGCTTTTTCGCCATTTTCTTTCTCATAGTATTCCAAACGCTGTACGCAGCGGCCAGAAGGCGTGTAGTATTTGGCAATGGTGATCTTGATTTTAGAACCGTATTTGAGGTCATAGGTGCGTTGTACCAAGCCCTTGCCAAAGCTCGTTTCACCAATAATTACTGCGCGGTCGAGGTCTTGAAGGCTACCGGCTAAAATTTCGGAAGCAGAGGCCGAGCCGCCGTCGATGAGCACCACGAGTGGCATGTTGGGCGCAAAAGGTTCTTCGAGGGTTTTGTAGGTGCGGTTTTCTTCGGCCACTCGACCTTTTGTAGTTACCACAACTTGGTTCTTGGCGACAAAAAAGTTGACGATTTTTACAGCTTCAATGAGTAAACCGCCCCCATTGCCGCGCAAATCTAAAACCAACTCTTGCATGCCCTGGGCTTGTAGCTTTTCTATCGCGCTTTTGACATCGGCCGACGCCGTTTGGGTAAATGAATTGAGTTTGACATACCCTACCTTGTTTTGCAACATGCCAAAATAAGGCACGTCTGGTAATTTGATTTCGTCGCGGGTCATTTTAAAACTCTTGTTACCCTCGCCATTTCTTTCAACAACTAATTCAAATGATGTGCCTTTGGGGCCTTTGAGTGCATCTGAAACCTCTTCGGTTGTTTTTTTCTCCATGCTTTTGCCATCGATACTGACAATTTTGTCTCCAGCTTTGAGGCCAGTAACTTGCGCGGGTTTGCCCTCGTAGGGCTCTGCGATAAAACTGAAATCGCCCATTTTGCGAATCAGGGCACCAATGCCACCGTATTGGCCAGTGGTCATGAGGCGGTAATCTTCGATATTTGATTCGTGGTAATAAACGGTATAAGGGTCGAGCTCCTTGAGCATGGCATCGATGCCTGTCTTGGCTAATTGACCATTCTTTGTTTCATCGACAAAATAGAGGTCGAGGTGCTCATAGATTTGGTCCATGATTTCCAAACTCTTGAGCGTTTCAAAAGAATTGGTTTGGGCATAGCCGAACTGAAGACTCAGTAAAAATGCAAAAAAGAGAAAAGGTAATTTAGTCAGTCTGGTCATGGGTTGATTTCTTTTATAAGTTGGTCGAGCGCTTTACACAACTTTTGTTCCAAAAGTTGATAACTCGGACGTTCATCGGAAACAAAAGTTAACGAAAACACCATTTTTTTATTGTTTTGATGGAGGGCCGCTAACAATGGCATTTTGTTTTTGCGCAAGACCTCGCGCATCAAGCGCTTGATATAATTGCGGTCGTGGGCTCTTTTGAAGCGGCGTTTTGGTGCTGAAAACAACACTTGAAAAGCCTCGCTTGGCTCGGCGTCAGGGTCCATTGCCTCGGCGATATACAATACGCGCAGCGGATACGCTTTGATGAGCGCACCTGTTTTGTAGAGCGCTTCTATCTTCTTAAGGCTACACAATTTATAAGCCTTTGGCAAACTTTCGTCGGTATGTGGCTGGAGTTTAGTCAAGGCGCTGATCGGTAACTTCTTCGTAGTCAGTAAAATCATCGGGGCCTTGTGTTGGGCCGGCTTGAGGTGGTTTGGGGCTAAAGGCTTTGAGCAAGCGAAAAAACACACTGAGCACAAAGAAGAAGCCGAGCACTTGAAAGATAAAGCCAAGTAAAAAGGCCTTTTCGAGGCTGCGGATATTTGACTCAAACCATTGCGAAATGCCATTCTGAGACAAATAGGGGAAGAAATAAAGACCAGTGAAGGTTAAGGCAGCCAAAATAAGAAGGAGAATTTCTAAGATTTTGGAATAGGGTCGTTGTTGGACAGGCATCTGAAAAGCACCTAAAAACTGGAGTTGTTCTTGCTGCTTTTGAAATTTACCGAGTAAATAAAGCATGAGAATAAGACCGCCGGGCAGCAATTTTTGCCAATTGAGCACATAAGTGGGTTCATTGGGCGCATATTCTAGACAATACGCAAAAGTGATATTGACCAGCAAGATATACTTGAGCCCTTTGAGGATGTACTGCTCTGCCAAAAACGGAGGCCGCATGCCCGTGAGCATTTTGTGGGCCAATTCTAAAAAGAACCAAATGAAATTAAAAATGGCAAAACGTACACCAAGCTTGAAAAGGAGCGCAAGTAAAATCATAAGCCGAAGTTACGAAGTTTCGTTAAGCTGCCTTGAAAGAAATTGCCATCGACGTACGTATTGATGCCATGAACGACCATTTTTTCTGAAAATTGATAAAAAGTCCAGGGGAGGTGCTCGACTTTATGGTGTGGGCCGTAGGAGGCAACCCAAAGCGGATATCCGTCTATACTTCCTTTGAGATAGCGCTCATAGAAAAAGCGGCCCGTGTAAACAATTGGCTTGCAATGGTAGTGCTGCCCAACAATCCGCAGCCAATTTTGCACGCCTTTGCG
>JBFYPV010000192.1:0-7239 GCA_041303085.1 Crocinitomicaceae bacterium | reverse complement strand
ATTGGGCCAGTTGGAATAGCTGAGCCGTCGATGTTGGTACTGCCATTGATGCGCACATCAAAAGTATTGGAACCATCAAAAACCTGAACAGTACTGTTGCCAGTTGCAAAATTACCTGTTTGCACAAAATTGACGTTGTCTAGACGCACCAATTGCCCTTCGAGGTTTTCACCTGCGCTCGGAATAGGAATAATCAGCGCAGCTGGTTGGATCACGGCTTGGCCATGATTGGTGAATGAATTGGTTGGCGAAAGCTCAAGTAAGCCGCTGAATTCAAATAAGACACCAGTTGCGGTAATAGAATCTCCTTTTTGAACGGAATTCAGGTTGGTGCCATAGCAGGCTATGCCAGCCGTTCCGTCTTGTAAGTAGCGAATAGGGCCGAGTTCGCTGCCGTTAGTGACCACACCTGTTACGGTGACGGTTTGGCCAATTCCTAAGTTGCGAACTTGAGCAATGGACTGCGCAAATGCTTGTTGTCCGATTGCCAATAACGCGAGATTGAATAATAATTTTTTCATGGTTAGAATTGTATTGCGAGATTGATATTGAAGCGCAAGCCCTGGCCAAACATAACAGCAGCAGACTGTGCGTTGAATTGATCATAGATGCCGTTTGCATTGTTGCGGGCATCTGAGATAAATGAAGTGTTCAAAAGATTGGTAATGGCACCCCCAACGCTAAATTGCTTGTAGCGGTAACCGGCAAAAACATTGATCAAGGAATAGGATGGAATGATCCAGGAATCGCGCCCACCGTTATTGCCTTGTAGAGAGAAGGGGTCAAAATCAGCATAATAGCGGTCAAAAAATTGCCCTTGTAGTTTGATGTATGCATTTTTGATAGGTTCGTAGCGCAAAGAGACTGCCATTGCTGTTTGGGCAGCATCGCCAACGTGTACACCCTTGGCATCGAAGGTGAACTCAAGAGAGTCGTATTGCGGAATAAAAACTGTTTTGCTGGAGTTCCAGATCCAGTTACCCATTGAAAACATGAAATCAAAGGAAAGTTTGGGGGAGATTTCCCAGGCTATATCGATTTCTTGCCCCATGTGAATGGCATCCATGCCGTTGATGTTGACACGGATAAACTCAGTAGGGTCATTCGGGTCTGGTACCGCTACACCGTAAGGGAAAGGTTTGTTTTTCCAGTTGGTATAGTAAGCGTTATAGTTGAGTCCAAATCGCTTGGTGGCGTAGTGATAACCACCTTCAGCTGAGTAGATGATTTCGTTGACGATTTCACCAAAGAAGCTATTGGTATTGTTGTCGATGACGTTTGAGAACTGAGGCGTGCGGTTCAGGTAACCCAAATTGCAATAAACGTCGTGGTATTTATTGAGTTTGTAGCTCAGACCACCTTTGACGGTTACGCCGGGGATGTATTTCCAATCAGTAGCAAAGTATTCCAGGCCTTCGGAACCAGCGTGGTAGGTTTGGCCATTGTATTGAATGGTGTCTAGCGCGCCGATACGCAAGATTGTATCGCCGAGGTCGAGCACTTTGCGCTGAAAGTAGTCTATGCCTTTGTAACCATTGAGTACACCTGATACATTGGCAAACCAATTGATGCGCTCTCCGTTGTGTTCCACCTGACCAAAAACCCCTGCGTAAGTAACGACTCCGTCGCGGTCTGCGTTGAAGGTGTTTTTGGCGATTTTGTCGCCGACGCGTTGCATGGGGTCGGCATCATTAAAGTTGGCGGTGCTCACAAAGTAATCGGCGCCTAATAGGTTCGAAATCACTTGGTAGTGGCGTCCTTCGTAATACCGGTAGTCTAGACCGCCTGAAATGGCTGTTTTTTTGGAGTATTGGTAATTGAATTGCCCTAAATAGCCCAACCAAAAATGGTTGTTCATGCTGGCCAACAAGATTTGACTCGCTTTGATTTCTGTTGGCGAGTAAATGGGGTCGATGTTGGGCGTACCAAAAAGTGAATTCACTTGATTTTCAGTAATCATTTGATCCCAATCAATGGTGGAATTGCTGTCTCTGAGGATGGCAGATGAATTGAAAATACTGGTGCCTCCACCGCGGCCAATAGAGAGATAGGCTAGGTTGGAAATATCTAGTTTGTCATTGACAGACCAGAAGTCTTTGAGTGTAATTTGTGGTTTGTTGTAGAAATTTCTACGTTCATTTAAAATTTCTTGTTCGCCATTCGCATTGGTTACATAACCCCAGTGTTGGTTGTAGCGAATGCCCATGTCGTTGAGTACAAGCGTAGAGTCAAAAGCAATGCCTAGGTTTTGTGAGCGATTGGCATCCCAATACTGAACACCTTGAAAGAAAGAGCGTTGGCCATGCTGTTGCGGTGCGGCAAAGGCTGAAAGCGTGATGAGGTGTTTATCTAGACGTTTAGAAATTTTGGTGTAACCAAAGAAGCCTTGCGTTGGCGTGCCGTCTACCCATCCTTGCCCTTGTTTGTAGGAAGCAGAAAAGGTGAGACCCCAGCCCGATGGCGTCATGCCGGTGTTGTAAGAAAGCGAACTGCGCAAGAAATTGCCTGTTGCGTATTCTTGCTTGAAGCTACCGCCTTTTTTGGAACCCACGCCTTGCGTGATGATATTGATAGTTCCGCCTATAGAGGGCATAGCGATTTTGGTGGCGCCAAGACCGCGCTGCACTTGCATTTGGGAGGTGATGGCATCGAGACCAAACCAATTGGACCAATACACAGCGCCGTTTTCCATGTCGTTGACCGGAACGCCGTCTATCATGACGCCCACGTTGCGTTGATCGAAACCACGCACATTGATGCGCGCATCGCCGTCGCCGCCACCTTGATTGGTGGCATATACGCCAGCCGTACCGTTGAGGAGCATCGGTAGGTCGCGAGAGGCGAGTTCTTCGTTGATTTTTTTGGTGTCAATTTTGGTGACTGCCACCGGAACATTCTGACCGCGAACGAGGTTGCCAATGACGCGAACTTCGCGTTCTTCTTGGGTAGCACGAATGCTAAAGTTTTGGACTACAGCAGCCTGGTTCAATAGGATGTCGTAGCGCAGCGTGTCGTTGAGGGGAAGAGAAAATACCAACTGGTATTTGCCGTAAGGAATATTGAGTAGTTCGTAGGCACCTAAATCATTGGTAGCTACCCTTGTAATGGCAGTTCCTTGACTGAGGAGTGTGATTTTAGCGCCCGCAACAGGTATTTCACCTGGAGTCATGAGGGCTTGGCCACTGATTTTTCCTTTTTGCTGAGCCATAGAAAGCCCAGGTAGTGCCGCAAGCAGCACCAATAAGAAGAGACGCATCTTAGCGAATGATGACTTTGTGTAAACTTTGCTCGCCAGAAGCAGCAGTTAGGCGCAAGAAATATACACCGTGGTAGTTGTCCAAATCGATTTCAACAACTTGCTGAGCGCTAGAGATATTGAGTTCTTTGATTTGCTGACCTAGCGCAGAAATGACTTGAATTTTGCGCACGTCGTTTTGTGTCTTGACAAAAACAACACCATTGCTTGGATTCGGATATACGCTCGGGCTTTGTTTGGTTTGGGTATTTAGGCCGATAGAGTTGCAGTCGCATTCGTGTGTTCCGAGTGAAGACCAGTTGCCATCTAGGATAGGATTGCCACTCGTGCCATAAATGATGTTTCCGTTTGCGTCTAGTCGGTTGATAACAGGCGGGATGCTGTCCCAATCGAGGAGCGGATCAAAAAATGAAGGGTTTGCAGTCTGACCTTTGAGAATTGTTGACTTGCGAATGAGGCTGTGGTCTTTGGTGAGCAAGACGCCAAGACCTGTGCTGTATGGGAATTGCGAAGACCAAGCGCCGTCGTTACCCGAAGAGGTTCCGGTTTCGTTTGCAGGGTTTTCTCCAATTTTGCCAAATACGTCTACGATAGCAAAACCTGTAACGTTTGTAGCGTTGATAACCGCTGTTGCACTAGAAGGCAGCGTGCCTTTTGCCAATAAAATGGCGTCGTTGCCATTCCAATACCATGCATTTGACGCGTTGTAGTCTGCGCAGTAAAATCCGTCAGCTCTTGCTTGAAGTGAATCCCATACTGGGGCTTCTTGGCCAGTGCCGTTCGGGTCAAGTTTTTCGATGACACCAACGTAAACACCTTTTGCAGGTACTGTTCCTGAAAGTTGAACAGAGTTGGCAACAGTTGCTGTTGTAGCACCATTTGAATAACGGCTCACAAAATAACCTGATAGGTTGATTGGGCTGTTAGTAGGGTTGTAGATCTCTAACGCTTTGTTGTTAGACCAACCTTCCACGTATTCAGAAATGAAAAGTTCGTTACAAGTGTTTTGGGCAGAAGCACCTAAAAACAAAAAGAAAGATAAAAATAGTAGTGTTTGCTTCATGATGTTAAGTTTAAATCAACTGACAATCAGCTTTGTGTTAATGAGTTCTTTTTTATGGTTTCAGCACAAATTATGCGTCAAGGAGGACATAAAAAAGTTTGTACAAATTTAAAGCATTTACATTTAAATATGCAAGTCTTTTACAAAAAGTGAAATCATTTCTTTGTGAAGCAAACATGACGTGTACATTATGTCGAATTCTATGTAATTTTAGGATTCCATTTTAGCCATCAAAATCACCTTTCATGAAGACTTTATTTTATCTATTCCTATTCACTTTTCTGCAGATAACTTTGTTTGCCCAAGACTTAAGTATTGAACGCATTTGGCGCAATTTTGAATTCAGTGCCAAAGGTGGCAGTTCGTATCAAATGATGAACGATGGCTTGCATTTTGTCGAAATGAATGAAAATGGCGACATCGTGAGGGGCCTTGTTGCCGACGACCAACTCGAAAAAACAAAGCTGCTAGTCCCGAAGTCGAGTTTGGTATATAACGACCAACCCATTGCGGTGGCAGGTTATGAATTCAATGCCAACGAACAAAAAGTCTTGCTCTGGACCGCACCAAAAGCAATTTACCGCCGCAGTTTTGAAGCGTTTTACTTTCTATACGACCTCAACACGCAAAAATTAGAGGCCCTCGACGCTGAACACGCGCCTCAAACCTTAGCCGAATACAGCCCGGATGGCAATAAAGTCTCGTTTATTCACGGCAATGATCTTTTTATCAAAGATTTGGCAACAGGAAAAGTGCGCAAAGTAACCGAAGACGGCAAGCGCAATAAAATCATCAATGGCACCACAGACTGGGTCTACGAAGAAGAATTCGCCATTACCAAAGCCTATGGTTGGTCGCCAGATAGCCGCTACATTGCATTTTTGAAGTTTGACGAGCGCGAGGTGCCCGAATTTCAGATGGCCATGTATGGAGAGTTGTATCCTGAGCAATACAAATACAAGTATCCAAAAGCGGGCGAGGTGAATAGCAAAGTGTCTTTACATTTACTAGATGTCAAGAGTGCTAAAATTCAACAGGTCAAATTGGATACCTATGAATACATTCCAAGGCTCAATTGGTCGGGGCAAGCCAATCAGCTGATTGTACAAACCATGAACCGCCACCAGAGCGAATTGAATTATTGGTTGGTTACTTGCGCGGACAACAAAGTAAGTACGCGTAAATTTTATACCGAAACCTCGAGCACTTATGTGGAGGTCGACAACAATTTAGTCTTGCTTTCCAACGCAAAAGGGCTGATCAGAACGAGTGAGCAAAGTGGCTTCAATCACCTTTACCTCGTCGGGTTTGACGGCAGTTCAACCGCCATTACAAAAGGCGAGTGGGATGTCATTGAATATCTAGGCATCGACGAAGCACAAAACTTACTGTATTACGCGAGTGCCGAACCAGGGGCAATTTATAAGTCTATCTATTCTATCCGACTCGACGGAACGGATCAAAAAATGATTTCAAATGCTTACGGCTACCACAACGCGACCTTTTTAAAAGGCATGAAATACTTCATCCACAGTTATTCCAATGCCAACACACCGCCTGTCATTACCTTGCGCAAAGCCAACGGCGAGCTCGTTCGCACACTCGAAGATAACGCTGCACTTGTGGACAAAATGAAAAATGAGCGCTTGAGCCGAAAAACATTTATCACCATCACAACGCCTGATATCGACTTAAATGCATCATTGATCTTGCCAGTCAATTACAATCCGGCAAAAAAGTACCCAGTGTTTGTCAATGTTTACGGTGGGCCTGGGCACAATGAAGTCTTGGACAGCTGGGACGGCAACGACTATTTCTTTCACCAGCTTTTGGCCCAAGAGGGTTACATCGTTTTGAGTATTGATCCGCGCGGTACACAATATAGAGGTGCAGCTTTTAAAAAGTCAACTTATTTGCAACTGGGCAAGCTCGAAATTCAAGATGTACTGGCCGCCACCAAAGTTTTTGCACAGCGCCCAGACGTAGACGCGTCGCGCTTGGGTATCATGGGTTGGAGTTACGGAGGCTTTATGTCTTCATTAGCCATGACAAAAGGCCAGGGCTTGTTTAAGGTGGGTATCGCCGTTGCACCCGTTACCAATTGGCGTTTTTACGACAACATCTACACCGAGCGTTTCATGCGCACGCCACAAGAAAACCCGAAAGGTTACGACGACAACTCGCCCATCAATTTTGCCAAAGATTTACAGGGTAAGTACTTTTTAATCCATGGCGCTGCCGACGACAACGTACACTACCAAAACAGCATGGAAATGATCAGTGCAATGGTCAAGGCCAACAAGCAATTCGATCTCTTTATTTATCCGAATAAAAATCACGGCATTTACGGAGGGAATACCCGCAATCACTTATTCAACATGATTCACACTTATATTCTAGAAGAACTTTAAACTTTCACCATTATTAATAGTTTTTATGAGCAATGTTATACATCATTTGCACTTTCTTTTGTAATTTAGGCACACATTTATCAAACGACATATTTCCACCACATGAGTGAAACAGCCAAAATCGAACTCGACGGCAAAGTATACGAACTTCCCGTTGTAGTCGGCACAGAAAACGAAAAAGCAATCGACATCTCCAAATTGCGCGATTTAACCGGTTACATCACCTTAGATACCGGCTACAAAAACACTGGTGCTACCAAAAGTGCCATTACTTTTTTAGATGGTGAAGAAGGTATCTTGCACTACAGAGGTTATTCGATCGAACAACTCGCCGAAAAGGCTTCGTTTATCGAGGTGGCTTATTTACTTATTTACGGTAACTTGCCAACGCAGACTGAACTAGATTCTTTCCAAGATAGCATCTGCAAGCACACGCTTGTCCACGAAGACATGAAACAGTTCTTCGAAGCGTATCCGTCTAAAGCGCATCCAATGGGTGTTCTTTCTTC
>JBFYPV010000191.1:0-3293 GCA_041303085.1 Crocinitomicaceae bacterium | reverse complement strand
TCATAGTTTGGCTTGTTTAAGAGCCAAAAGTTACATAAATGCAATAAATAAAACTAATTTATGACTGAACTTTAGACAAATAGCGCAAAACTTCTGACGCACCCATGAGGCCAAAAAGGGCAGGCATGTAGCTCACCGTTCCATAAAAACTCTTCTTGTAGCGCGCGCCGTCGGTCATTTTTAAAGAATGTGGCTGCTGAACTTCTGTCGAGAACACAACCTTTACACCGCGGTACGATGCATTTTTGCGCTTCATGCGTTTTTTGATGTGCGCGCCTAGCTTACAACCCGACAGTTGTTCCATATTGCCGACTCTCACCTGCGCTGGATCGGTTTTGCCACCGGCTCCCATATGAGAAATGATTTTGACCTTGAGGCGCTTGCATGCTAAAATCCACTCTAGCTTAGGCGTCACTGAATCGATACAATCCATCACATAACTCGGGCGGTCTTCTTGTAAAATTTCCCAAACACGCGCTGGCAATACAAATTCTTCTATCACTGTCAGTTGACAATCCGGATTGATTTCTTTGATCCGCTCGGCCAAAACCACCGCTTTGTTCCGACCCAAAGTAGAATCGAGCGCGGTAAGCTGTCTGTTTTTATTGGTCGCATCAAAATCATCGCCATCAATAATAGTCATGCGCCCTACACCACCTCTGGCAATAAACTCTGCCGCATAAGAGCCAATACCGCCGAGCCCAACAATCAGCACATGTGCATTTCGGAGTTGCTCCATACTTTGTGCACTCATCAAAAGTTCGGTACGTTCTAACCAGTTTGTCATTTTGTTCATTTTCGCGGCAAAATTAGTATATTCGGCCAAATTAATGTGAACAAACCATGGAACAAACTATTCAAAAAGGACACCCTAAAGGGCTCTACCTACTCTTTGTAACAGAGATGTGGGAACGTTTTAGCTACTACGGCATGCGTGCAATACTCATGCTATTTATGACCAAAGCACTCTTATTTGATTCTGAATTTGCCTCTGGGCTTTATGGAAACTACACAGGGCTTGTTTATTTGACACCGCTAATTGGTGGCTACATTTCTGACCGCTATTGGGGAAATCGCAAATCAATTTTGGTTGGTGGTATCATTATGGCACTCGGACAATTCATGTTATTTTTCTCCGCAAGTTCTTTAGGTACCTCATTTGCTTCGATTGCCTTCTACATCGGACTCCTTTCTTTGATCATCGGTAACGGTTTTTTCAAGCCAAATATTTCTACCATGGTGAATCAACTCTACGCACCTGGAGACAAGCGTGTAGATGGTGCTTTCTCTATTTTTTATATGGGAATCAATTTGGGCGCGTTCTTCTCGCCACTCGTCTGTGGTACACTCGCAGAAAAAGTAGATTACCGTTGGGGCTTTTTAGCGGCTGGTATCGGCATGATCATCGGTGTTGTGGTATTTGAGTTACTCAAAAATAAATACATCGTTTCAGCTGAAGGAGATGTAGTTGGAGGCAAACCAAAACCATACGTTAAACCAATCGAAGAGGCGAATGAAGCAAAACAAACCGCTTCGAATCCTATTCAACGCATTGCGCTTTGGCTTGCAGTATATGCAGCGCTTTGGTATGTGTTCATGCAACTAGTTGGTTTTAATTTTGTTTCAACCCTCATTTTTGCCACTTCTATTGCCGCTTCTGGCTTCGTGATTACCGATCCATCACTTTCAAAAATTGAACGTTCGCGCATCATCGTTATTTACATCATTGCCTTTTTCGTTATCTTCTTCTGGTCTGCATTTGAACAAGCAGGTGCTTCACTGACGCTTTTTGCCGATCAGCAAACAGACCGCACCATTTTTGGATGGGAAATGCCGGCATCTTACTTTCAATCTGTCAACCCTTTAGCCATCATCATTTTTGCACCACTTTTTGCCGTGCTTTGGGGTTATTTGGGCAAGCGCAACATGGAACCTGCTTCTCCGGTGAAACAAGCGGTTGGTTTGTTTTTGTTGGCCATTGGGTATTTCATTATTGCCGTTGGTGTTTCTGGTGTTGAAGGCTCTACAAAAACCAGTATGTTCTGGCTACTGAGCATGTACCTCGTCCATACACTTGGTGAACTCTGTCTTTCTCCGATTGGCTTGTCAATGGTAGCTCGTTTGGCGCCATTGCGCTTGGGCTCTTTGCTGATGGGTATTTGGTTCATGAGCAACGCCATGGCCAATGACTTTGCCGGAATGCTTTCTAAATTGTACCCAGAACAATACGTGAATGTAAAAACAGTTCTTGCGCAAGAAACGACTAGCCATGTCAAATTGCTCGAACGCAAAGAAGGAAAAGACGAATTGCTCGCAGAACCGAAAACATTTGACGGTCAGGATTACGTGGCCATTTCTTCTGTAAATTTCAGCAAAATCAAAGCAAAAGCACAAAGAGACGACGCATTCAAGGAAATTACCACTGACTCAAAAGTGCAAGAAAAATCTTTCTTTGGCTTCCAAGTCAATTCACTTTACAGCTTCTTTATGGTCTTTGTATTCATGGGAGGAATTGCAGCAATTATCTTATTCTTGCTACAAAAGAAATTGCTTTCCATGATGCATGGCATCCGTTAAACTTTAATCCATACCTATGTTTGGTTCAAAACATCCAAAAGCGCTCCCCTTTCTCTTTTTATCAGAAATGTGGGAGCGTTTCGGTTATTACCTCATGATTGGCATTTTCACGCTTTATCTCAAAGATACAGAGCGTGGATTTGGACTCAATGAAGCACAAGCCAGCGACCTTTACGGGACGTTTATTGCACTGGTTTTCTTGACACCATTTATCGGGGGCTTACTTGCCGACCGCGTGTTGGGCTACCGCAAATCCATCATTATTGGCGGTATTCTAATGGGCCTCGGCTATATGCTGATGTCCGTCAAGGATCTCAACTTTTTGTATTTGTCCATGACGCTCATTATTTTGGGGAATGGCTTTTTCAAGCCCAATATTTCGACGCTTTTGGGCAATGTTTACAATGAAGAAAGCTATAAGGCGCGCAAAGATGCAGGTTACAACATCTTCTATATGGGGATCAATATCGGAGCGTTTGTCTGCAATTTCTTCGGCGCGGCGCTCTATAATATGTATGGTTGGTATGCCGCTTTTTTAGCTGCCGGCGTCGGGATGTTTATTGGTGTCTTGGTTTTCATGATCGGTACCAAGCATTACAAACACGCAGACCAGATCAAGCCAAAAGCAGAAAGCGATATGTCCTTGCTCAAAATATTGGGTACAATTCTATTGCCAGCCATCGTTTTTGGCCTCATTCCACTGACTTTTGAAACGC
>JBFYPV010000190.1:0-4636 GCA_041303085.1 Crocinitomicaceae bacterium | reverse complement strand
GCCTTGCCAATCGGCATTTCTTTCTTTACGTTTCAGACGCTCACTTATGCCATCGAGGTGTATCGCCAAGACCACGCGCCCTTTGAAAAACCCACGCAGTACTTGCTCTACAAACTGATTTTTCCGCATGCTATTGCTGGGCCAATCATCCGCTTCAAGAGCGTGGCGCAGCAGGTGGTGGCCCGCACAGAAACCCCAGACGACCGCCTCATTGGTTTGTTTCGCTTCAGCATTGGCCTTGCAAAAAAAGTATTGATTGCAAATGTATTGGCCAAGCAAGCCGATCTTTACATGGGTGGTGAGCTCAGTGCTTTGAGTTTCGATGAAGCCTGGGTCGGAATTTTAGCCTATACTTTTCAGATTTATTTTGATTTTTCGGGCTATTCTGACATGGCAATTGGTTTAGCCCGTATGATGGGCTTTCGTTTTCCTGAAAACTTTGACTCGCCTTATAGTTCGGGAAGTATTACCGAATTTTGGCGCCGCTGGCACATCACTTTAGGTGCCTTCATGCGCGACTTCTTATATATTCCACTCGGCGGTAATAGAGTCAAGCAAAAATGGCGCTTGTACTTCAATTTGTGGTTGGTATTTTTGGTATCGGGCTTGTGGCACGGTGCTTCTTGGAATTTTGTCTTGTGGGGCGCTTTTCACGGTTTTTTCTTGATCTTAGACCGCCTTTTCTTATTGAAGTTTTTAGAGAAAGTAGGGAAGGTGCCGGCCACGCTCTTTACCTTCTTTACCGTCGCTATGGCTTGGGTTTTGTTTAGATTGGAAAGTTGGAATGATGCTAAATTATTTTACTTACAACTATTTAATTGTAAAGATTTTAAATTCATCGAATTAAACAATAGCTTTTATTTAGTGTTGCTACTTGCGATCTTATTTTCCATTATTGGAAGATCTCAGTTGATGGAGAAAACCACCCTATTTCTTACCTCAGAAAATCCTTCCTTATCCATTTCAAAATCTACGATACTCACCCTCGTCACAATTGTATTGTTATTCTTGAGTGTTGTCTTTCTTTCGGCATCCAATTTAAACCCGTTTATCTATTACCGTTTCTGATGAAAGTACCGACAAAAGATACAATCATCAAGAACGCACTTTTTGGAGTGGTGCTGACCCTGTTGCTTTTGCCTTGGCTCGAGCAAAACGAACACCTTTTTGAGCCCAAACCATTAGGTGGCGCACAACCGACCTCCGTCAAAGTACCTTTCTCTCTGGAGCAATGGCGTGCAGTTAAATTTCAAGAAGGCCAAGAGGCGTATATCGCAGATCATTTTGGCCTGCGTCCTTTTATGGTGCGCTTTTACAACGAGCTTTTTGACCGCGTCTTTGGCGAATACCAAGCCCAAGGGGTCATTATGGGTAAAGATGGCTATCTATTTGAGCAGAATTATTTGCTGGCTGCCAGCGGACAAGATTACCTCGGTTTAGACTCGATTTCAAGATTGGTTTCAGACCTGCATTTGATCGAGCAAGACCTCGCCAAGCAAGGCAAACACTTATTGGTTTGTTTGGCCCCTGGAAAAGGTTCCTTTTTTCCAGATAAAATGCCCGATGAATATCGCTACAACGGAAGCACGGGAAGGAATTACCCGGATTTTGTCAGAGAACTTATTGCAGAAAATATTCCGCTTTTTGACGTGCAAGATTGGTTTTTAAAGATGAAAGCCACCGCGAAGTATCCGCTGTACCCCAAAACAGGCATCCATTGGAGCTCTTACGGCGAGTATTTAGTGGCAGATTCGCTCATCAAGCAGGTCAGTGCGCTTTCGCAAAAAGCACTGCCTTCATTGAAACTCACGCGCATAGAACAAGACCACACCCCTCGTGACCGCGACGACGACATCGAGCTCGGCATGAATCTACTGCGCAATTTGCCGGACTTCAAGATGGCCTATCCAAAATTTGAAATCAAGGCCTTGCCAAAAGACAAGAAAGCACCCAAAGTGCTTGTGATTGGCGATAGCTTTTATTACGGAATGTACAACTGGGGGATGATGCAACACGTCTTTGAAGGAGGCGAGTTTTGGTATTACAACCACGAAAGGTTGGTGCCGGGCAAAGAAACTACTTTCATAGAAGACTTCAATGACTATGCGACTGAAGTACAGCAGTTTGATGTCGTGATTTTGTTACTCACCGAAGCCAATTTAACTCGATTTGGCTTCGGGATGCAACAAGCTTATTTAAGGAAATAACCTTAAGTGAGTGAAGGTGTTTCCTTCGGGATGATTTTCACATTGAGTGCTACCCAACCTTTTTGACCACGGCTTTTGTCGAAGGTGACTTCGTCGCGTTCTGCGATTGGAGCGGAGAGATTGGCTGCGTGTACAAAGATGTTTTCGCCACTGGCTTTGTCTTTGATGAAGCCGTAACCTTTGGAATCGTTGAAGAAGATGACAGTTCCAGAGTCAGATGCTTCGTCTTCGTCGCTTTCTTCGCGGCGTGGAATGCCAATTTCAATGCTTTCTGCATCGATTTCTATGCGTGTGCTTGGATCTACTGGAGCGTCTACGATGCGGCCGTATTCATCTACGTAAGCCATCATGCTGTCTAGTCCGCCGCCACTGGCATTGGATTTGCGCTCTTCAGAACGAATTAATTTTTCTTTTTTCTTTTTTGCTTTGAGTTTTTCTTTTTCCTTCTTGGAGAAGGTTTCTTTGGATTTAGCCATTTATTTGCGTTAAGAGAATAAGTGCCATGAGCAAAGTAGGAAGGGAGGCAACTTACAAGACGCAGGCGGATTTGACTGCAAAGATACAAAAAACTTACTGATGACGCTTGGTCGGTTGCCAAACAGAGGAGCGAATGCCGCCAAAAAACCTAAAGAGGCCAATCAAAAGCGCTAAATTCATGCTGACAAAATGAATGACAAAACGCAGCCATACTAAATGAACGCCTCGTTTGCGCGCAAGGTAGTCCACCGCAAAAGCGATCGGAATCAAAAGCAAACCAAAATACAAAATCTCATAGAACAAAGAATGCGCGTGCTGCTGTACAATTTGGAGTGCCATGGCCACCAAAAAGACCGGCAGTATCCAGCGCAATACTTTATGAGAAAAGAATGCAAAAGAAACCCAATTGAACTTGAAAAGTAAGGGCCAAAAACGGCGCAGGTTCTGAAAATTACCAGAAGAAATCCGGATTTTGCGCTTGAATTCAATAGCGAGGTCGTTGGAGACGTCTTCCAATACAATCGCTTCGGTTTGGGTCACACTCCGCAGGCCTTTCTCGATGCAGATCATGTTGATGTAAAAGTCATCGACCAAAAAATGCGCAGGAATCGGTTCAAAACACTGCTTTCTAAAGGCAAAACAACCGCCAAATGGGCCCATCATGGCGCCCCAAAGTTTTCCTTCGGCTTCTTTGAGCAATACTTCGCCCGCAATATAAGCCGATTCTGGAACAGAAATGCCTGTATTTTTAAGGCCGTAGTGCTTCATGGTGCTGTCTACCAATCCGATTTTAGGGTCGCTAAACGGCGCTTGCAAATGCATTAAGGTGTGCTCGGTAAACAATACATTGGCATCGGTAAGCACAATAAGCGCGTGCTGCGCCTTCGGAACAAGCGCATTGACAATCTTGATTTTGCCTTGTCTTTCTTTGAAATCAAAAACTTGGCAGGCGGCAAATTTGCTTTGGTATTCTTCGGCAATGAGCGCACTGAGATCCGAGCTGGCATCGATGCCGATCAGCAATTCGATTTGATCTTGCGGATAAGCACTCTGTAGAATAGAGTCTAGTTTGTCTCGGAGTACCTTTTCTTCGTTGTGTGCAGCGATGATAATGCTCAGGGCAGGAAGTGTACTATTTGTTGCATACGTTTCTTGGGGCGCACTTTTTTGAAGCAAATACTTCAGTAAAAAAGGATACAGTATATAGCTGTAGAGTAAAGAAATCAGACCAACAATAAACAAGAACTGGAGCATGTAGCAATATTAGCGATTATTTTGAAGTTCTTCGAGCATTTGCAGTAGTTGTTTTTGTACTTGTATAGACTCAAAATGCTGTTCAAAATAAGTGGTGGCAAATTGAGCGCGCTGCTCAAGTGCTGCTTGGTTTTCAAGTAAGTTGGAGATTTCGCTCAAAAACGCTTCGGCGTGGTCATGGCGCAGCTCTTGCGCAAATCCGGGTAGGCCGTCTGCCGATTTGGTGCTAAACACAATTGGCGCGCCAACGCTCATGGCCTCTAAAATTTTCATTTTGACGCCCGAACCTGACTGCAAGCAACCTACAAAAATACCGTGTTCGGCAATGAATTGTTTGGCGTCTGGAACAAAGCCATGAATTTGAACGCCAGGCCTTTGCCAGTGCTTGAAACCATCTGAACCCTTACCGGCGATGTGAAAAACAATTTGTGGATGCGCAGCACTTAAGGCTGGAAAGATGTTGTCTAAAAACCAGTCAACTGCTTCAATATTCGGAATCCAGTTAAACGCGCCTAAAAAGCAGAGTTGAAATGGTGCTTTGGTGGAGCTTTGGAGCGGTTTGGAAATAGAGGAAGGTAGGTAACGACACGCGGTTAAGGTTTGGCCTTCAATGATGCCGAGATCGGTATCGGAAATGGCTAAAATGAGGTCGAGGCCGCCTTGGTCTTCACTCCAAATACTGCGCTCTGCCCATTTGA
>JBFYPV010000189.1:0-5308 GCA_041303085.1 Crocinitomicaceae bacterium | reverse complement strand
ACAAATTGGCGTAGACCGAAGTTTGATAGCGGTCGTTTATGGGAAAATACCAACCCAAATTTTGAAAGCCAAAACCATAGGCAGAAAGTGGAATAAATTCTGGAAACAACAAACCAGAGGTACGCTCTTTTTGATTGATCGGAATGAAAGCAAAAGGCAAACCGAGTGGTGTCGGGATGCCCGCAACCCATAAATTCATGGGGCCCGTAACGATGCGTTCTTTGGGCACCATGACGCCTTTGCTCAGCTGAAAATGATAGTGCGGCTCTTTGAGATCACAAGTAGTGAGGATACCCTGACGCAAATGCAACTCCTCGTTGGCTTGTCTTTTAGCTGTTCCCATCCGAAAATAAAACTCATCTTGCTTCAACTCCAACGCTTTGATGTATGCCTTTTTTGTTTTGTAGTTCATCTTGACCGTCTCGCAATGGATGGTTTCAGCTCCTTCAGTAAATTCTGGAAACTCGACTTTAGCGCCTGTACTATCTATGCGATAACTCGCCTCTACTTGATTGGAATCGATGTCGATGAGGATATACCCAGCCTTCAAGGTAAAGCCCTCGCTCTGCACTTCGGCGTTGCCATAAAGGTAGATTTTGCGGTTTTGAACGTCGTGCCTGATTTTTTCGCTCGCCTTGTAAGTCACGATCTGATTGAGACTTTCTCCGTCGACAAACAGGGTATCTTGGGCTGTAACCAATACCTGATGGCACATTATTAACAATGTGACGAAGAAAAGTTGTAAAAAGCGCTGGCGCTGGCTCAAGATGCTTACTTAGATTTGTAATATGCAGGAAAAACGTACAAAGCTACCAATTTTCAATGGCTTGCAAAAAAACGCAATTCGCGTCTTTTTATTGGCAGCGTTGTTTTTAATTTCAAACAACTTCATTTGGGGGCAAACAAGTAAAATTAAAACCATCGTTATCGATGCCGGACACGGCGGACACGACCCCGGTTGCCATGGTGCCCAGAACAACGAAAAAGAAGTTTGCCTCTCCATGGCGCTCAAGCTTGGCGCGCTCATCAAAGAACGCTACCCTGACATCAAAATCATTTACACCCGCAGCACCGATGTATTTGTCGAACTCGCAGAGCGCGCCAATATTGCCAATCGCAACAACGCCGATTTATTCATTTGCATCCATGCCAATGCCGGGAGCACCACCGCTTACGGTTCGGAAACCTACGTTTTAGGTTTGCACCGCACCGACGCGCAACAAAAGGTTGCCGAACGCGAAAACGCGAGTATTGCCCTCGAAGACGACAAAGGCGCCAAATACCGCTCCTATGACCTCACGCCCGACGGCATCATCGCCCTACAGTTTCAGTTAGCCGTTTTTCACCGTCAGTCTATACTTTTTGCCGAAATGATCCAAAAGGAATTCAAGCGCATTGGTCGCTATGACCGCGGGGTCAAACAAGCGGGTTTTTTGGTGCTCTACAAAACAACCATGCCCAGCGTTTTAATCGAAACGGCATTTTTACCCAACCCAGCCGAAGAAAAATTAATCGGAACCGCAGAAGGTCAACAGAAAATGGCGCAATCCATGTTTCAGGCTTTTGTCAATTATAAAAATGCAACCGAGGGCAAAACAGTGGTAGGCGGAACGACTGCACAACAAGCGCCTGTTGAACCGAAAATAAATGAACTCAACCAGCCCAAACCCGTAGAAATACCTAAAGAGACACCAAAAGAACAAGGTCTGGTCTTTCGGGTGCAAATTGAAACCTCTAACAAGGCGATCCCAATCAAGTCTAGCCACTTTAATGGACTTGAAATATTTGAATATCAAGACAATACACTATTCAAATATTGCACAGGAACTTTTCCAAATGACCTCCAGGCTGCAAAAAACTACAAAAACGAACTCATTCAAAAAGGCTTTCCGCATGCTTTTGTCGTAGCTTTCCTCGACGGAGAACGCATCAGTATTGAAAAAGCGCTTAAATTAGCAGAAAAAAACTAGCTTGAAATTCTCCAAAGAAATCAAAGCCGCGCTCATCGCGCTTTTGGCCATTGTGGTGCTCATTGCCGGCATCAACTTCCTGAAGGGCAATAGCTTTTTTGGTGGAGACGACGTCTACACCGCTTATTTTCCAAATTCTGGTCAACTCATGGTGTCTTCAAACGTGACCCTTGATGGTGTCGAAATTGGCAAAGTCATGAGCATCAAATCCAATCCGCAAGGCGATTCACTGCACAAAGTGAAGATGACCTTCAATATCCACAATAGCGATATTCGCCTACCAAAAGGCTCCATTGTAGAAATCGGTTCACTGGATTTCTTCACCAAAGCACTCGTTGTGCAGCTGCCATCTGTAGGGGACGGTACTTTTTACAAAGTGGGCTCCACCATTCCAGGTCGGGTGTCTGTGGATATGGTGACGCAAGTAAAAGCGTACGCCGACCCTATTTCTCAGAAATTGCAAACCATGATGCTCTCCGTAGACAAAATGGTGAGCTCGCTCTCTTCTTTCTGGGACACCACCGCTACTTCCGAACTCGAGGGCAGCCTCAAACAAGTCAAGCTGACCATCAAGAAATTGGGCAATGTAGCCGACGAACTCCAGGGTTTTGTAGCCGCTGAACGCGCACAATTCTCCAAAATCATGGCCAATGTAGAGGCCATTACGCTCAATTTGCGCAAAAGCAATGACCAAATCACTGGCATCATTGGCAATACGCGCAAAATTACAGATGAGCTCGTCACTGCTGATTTCAAAGGCACCATTTTAGAAGCCCAAACGACCCTCAAGAAATTCAATATGGTCCTTACCGAAGTTGAAAAAGGACAGGGAACGCTCGGCAAACTCATCCACGACGAAAAACTTTACGCCGAACTTGTAGCTACCAACACCGACCTTCAGAATTTAGTTAAAGACCTCCAAGCGCATCCAGAGCGCTACGTTCACCTTTCCGTTATTGGTGGCAAAACCAAAGGATTGCAACTTTCTAAGCAAAACGAAGACAAGCTTCTCAAAATATTGGATAGCTTGCCTGAATAAACTGAACTCATGCAACAACTCATTTTTGGCGTCCTGACGCTCTCCAGTTTTGGTTTTTTTGCATTCAACTTGCGCAAAATTGCCCAAAATATCCACATGGGCCTGCCCCTAGACCGCTCAGACCGCAAGGCAGACCGCTGGCGCACCATGCTGCTCGTGGCACTAGGGCAAAAGAAAATGTTTACCCGCCCCATTCCTGCACTCTTGCATTTGGCCTTATATGCCTCGTTTGTCATTACCCAAATTGAGCTCATTGAAATTTTAGTCGATGGCCTCAGTGGCTCACATCGTTTTTTCCAATCTAGCCTTGGTGGCTTTTACACTTTCATGATCAGCTTCATTGAGGTGTTGTCTGTTTTAGCCTTTATTGGTACGGTCGCCTTTTTGGCCCGACGCAACATGCTCAAGTTACCGCGCCTCAACATGAAAGAACTCGCTGGCTGGCCTACGCAAGATGCCAACCTCATCCTTGTGTTTGAGCTCATTTTAATTAGCTTTATTTTCACGATGAATGGCGCAGATGAAGTGCTGCAATCTTATGCAGGCAACTCAAATGGCTTTGCCATCAGTTCTTGGTTAGGGCCCATTTTATTTGACGGCAAGAGTACGCACACCCTGCATGTTTTGGAACAAATTGGCTGGTGGGGCCACATCGTGATGGTCTACACCTTCATGAACTACCTACCCTACTCCAAGCACCTGCATATTTTCATGGCTTTTCCAAATACTTATTTTTCCAAATTGGAACCAAAAGGCCAGTTTACGAATATGCAGAGTGTCACCAATGAAGTCAAACTCATGCTCGACCCCAATGCAGATCCCTACGCTGCGCCTGCAACCGATGCTGCGCCTTCTCGCTTTGGAGCCAAGGATGTCAATGACCTCACCTGGAAAAACCTCATGGACGCCTACAGCTGTACGGAATGTGGGCGCTGTACGTCTGCTTGCCCAGCAAACACAACAGGCAAATTGCTCTCGCCGCGCAAAATCATGATGGACACCCGTGACCGCATGGTTGAACTCGGCGATTTCAAGCGCAAAAACGGCCCCGACGCCGAAGACGGCAAAAGCCTACTTGGGTCTTATATTACTGAAGAAGAACTATGGGCATGCACGAGCTGTAATGCTTGTGTACAAGAATGTCCGGTGAATATAGACCCGCTGTCTATTATCATGGATTTGCGTCGTTTTCTAGTCATGGAAGAATCAAAAGTGCCGACAGAACTCACCGGCATGCTCACCAACATTGAAAACAACGGTGCGCCTTGGCAATTTGCACCAACCGAACGCATGAATTGGGCCAACGAAGAATAGTCAAAAAGACCTAGCAATGAGTATACAAGTACGCACAATGGCCGACATGATGGCCTCAGGAGAAAGCCCAGACATCTTATTTTGGGTTGGTTGCGCCGGATCTTTCGATGACCGCGCCAAAAAAATCACCAAAGCATTGGTCAAGATTTTAAACCATTGTAAGGTCAACTTTGCGGTATTAGGAACCGAAGAAAGTTGCACTGGAGACCCCGCCAAACGCGCGGGCAATGAGTTCACCTTCCAGATGCAGGCACTCATGAACATCGAGTTGCTCAATGGCTATGAAGTCAAAAAAATCGTGACGGCTTGTCCGCATTGTTTCAATACGCTCAAAAACGAATACCCCGAGCTCGGTGGCACCTATGAAGTGATCCACCACACGCAGCTCATCCAAGACCTCATCAATACCGGCAAACTCACCCTTGCCGACAACGGTACTTTCAAAGGCAAGAAAATCACCTTCCACGACCCGTGTTACCTCGGGCGCGCCAACGACGTCTACGAAGCGCCGCGTGAACTCATCGAAAAACTAGACGCCGCTTTGGTCGAAATGAAACGCTGCAAAACCAACGGCTTATGTTGTGGTGCAGGCGGCGCACAAATGTTCAAGGAAGCTGAAAAAGGCAATAAAGAAATCAATGTAGAACGCACCGAAGACGCCCTTCAAACCAGTGCCAACATCATTGCAACAGGCTGCCCCTTCTGCAACACCATGATGACAGACGGTGTCAAGCACTTCGAAAAAGAAGAAGACGTCAAAGTAATGGACATCGCCGAACTCATTGCCAATGCTGCAGACCTCTAACATCCCAGCTCATTTCGGCCCCAACTGCCGCGTGTGGGTCTTCATTGGCGCTAGAGCCCTAGACGCCACAGAAGCCACGTGGGTCAACGAGCAACTCATTGCCTTTACCAACACCTGGCAAACACACGGAAAAGCCATGAACGCCACAGGTTTTGTCTTTGCGCAGCATGCACTCGTTAT
>JBFYPV010000188.1:0-7210 GCA_041303085.1 Crocinitomicaceae bacterium | reverse complement strand
ACAGCACCAAGTTACCTTTCTTGACGGCCTCCACAAACTGGAGTTCTTCGGCTGCGCTCGCTTCTTTTAAGAAATTCTCGACAGCCCACAACGATTCAATATGCCAAATGGGCTGAATGTTACCCACTCCACCTTTTGCAATCCAGCGCAAAGCCGAACGGATATTTTCTGTTTGAATTTTAGCGACATCGGTTTGTAAATGCGAATAGCCGATATCGTTGTGCGAGTGGTGAATGATATGAAAATTCAGTTCTATGATCGGCCGCACACCTAAGATGATGAGCGAATCTTTACTGATGATACCTTTGGTATAAGTTCTAAAATGCAAAGTGTCAGAACCAACAAAAACAGCCGGATACGCGGGAAGCGTAAACGCATGATATCCCGCTTGGAGCGCAGCCGAATAGTTCACAAACTTGGATTGCAAAACCATACTATCAAGCCCTTCTTGTATAAGGCATTGCACATTGATTGGGCGCTTCTGTTCTTCTCTTAGTACAAGTGCACTTGCTTGTACTTTCACATTCGTTTGGGCTTTGTACTGAAAAACCATTAGCCAATCGCGGCTTTGCGCATTCCGACCCACAATTTTAAAATGGGTGTTGCTTAAACTGGATGAGGGCAATGCTAAGTCGAGGTAGCCAAACATGTCTTTATTGATGTCTTTTTCAAGTAGCGTATAGCGGTAGTAGGCAGCGGGTGCAAAATTCGAGGCCTTTTGAAAAGTAGCTTGCTCCACCCATTTCTTCTCCGTCTTAAAGGTAAAAAGTAAGCTATCATTGAGATAGACATCAAAAAGCCGATCAGCCCCACTCGTCCCGTTTGAAAAACCAATTAAAAACTGAAACTTCGCCACACCCGCTTCTATTTTTGGTGTGCTTGCCTCCCACTCAATTGGTGAAACACCATTACAACGTGTCAGTAAAGCGAGGTCAGCAAACTCGCGAAAAGGCGAAAAATAACTAATGTCTTCACCTGAAATTTTCTTTGAAAATCCTGCTGGTTGGGTTTGAGCCGCTAAAAATGAATTTAGACTTAAAAAAAGCAAAATATGCCACCAATGTTTCATTCACCTAAGTTAGTAAATCCTAATTTTGTAAAAAAACAATTCTGATGCGCTTTAACCTTTCTGAAATCAATGAGCTGATTCGCTCCAGACGGACCATTTACCCCGAACAATTCTCGGACAGACCCGTCCACAAAGAGCAAATCGAATTGCTGCTCAACAACGCACAATGGGCACCAACCCACGGCAATACCCAACCTTGGCGTTTTCAGGTTTTTATGGGTGAAGGCCGCCAGAAACTCAGTACTTTTTTGGGCCAAACCTACATGGCGCTCACACCAACCGAGCAACAAGACGACACCAAACTCGCCAAAATGCTGCGCCGCCCCCTACTCGCTTCTGCGGTGGTAGCGGTGTCTATGAAAAGACAAGAGAGCGAAAAAATTCCAGAAATTGAAGAAATTGAAGCGGTGGCCTGCGCCATCCAAAACCTTCACTTGAGCTGCACGGCTTATGGTTTGGGCGGTTTTTGGGCCACACCTAAACTCATTTACAGCCAAGAAATGCAGCACTTTCTCGGCCTTGACGAAAAAGACAAATGCTTGGGCTTGTTCTACATTGGCTATCCTTCTATTGACTGGCCGAGCAACCAACACCGCCGCCCCTTAGAATACAATTGCACCTGGATCACCGAATAACTCCCCCTTTCGGTCAAATTTTCGTTTCTTTGCGTATGCGTCTGTTGCTCTTGTTTTTTGTTGTTGCTCCGCTTTTGAGTTGGTCTCAGGCTTACAATCAATTGGGCAAACCCAACTATTTTGGTTTTCATTACCGCCACATTGCACCCATGCAGCAAATGCAATCGGGGCTGCAAAAATTCTCGGATAGCGTGCTCCAGACCAACCTCACGCCCACAGACGGCTACACCTTTGGTGGCGTGCTGCGCTACGGCCTCACCGACCTCATTTCCTTAGAAACGGGGCTTTACTACAACCAACGCAATTTCAGCATCAACAGTACGCGCACCGACAGCGCACTCAGCGTTACACAGCGCCTGCGTTTTGTACAATTCGAAATCCCAATCCAAGGCAATATCGGCATTCAACTCAGCCGCTCTATTTTTGCCAACGCCGCACTTGGCGCCGCCATTCTCTACAAACCTTCTAGCGTAGCCACTTACGTCAATCCATCAGACAAACACGAGTTCAGACAAGTGGGCTTGGTAGAAATCAACAAAAAAGTAGGCTTTGATTTCAGAGCCAGCGTAGGCTTTGAGTACCGCAACAAGAAATACGGTGTGTATTATTTGGGTGCCACCGCGTTTGTTCAGATGCAACCTGCGTTCGTATTGTTGTCTCAATACAGCTATGAAAACTTTGGGCAAACGGCTTATGGCGAGGTTTCTGCCTCAGGTTTTGGCCTAGACTTCAAGTATTTCATTCCCTACACGCGACCTGGACGACTCATTTTTCAGCAGGGCCCTATCGAATAACTAGCGCTGCCCGAGTTTGTAGCCCAAATACGCCATGGGCAAATAAGCCACAATTAAATCCAGTAAGATAAACCACACTGGGGTTCCGGGTAGCATCAGCACCATCATGACGCCGCCAGCAAGAAAAGCAAAACCAATCGCCATGGCGTTGATCAAAGTGCGGTTCACACGCATTTTACTCACAAAAAAAGCACCGACAAAAGTACCGAGTGCATGCGCCAAAAACGGAAACACAAAATGCTTGAATTCCATAAGTGGCATGGCTTTAGCCAAACCTTTTTCCGTCGATAAATCAAGTCCTAAAGGCGCTTCAATGACGCTTGAGCCAATTTGAACGAGTATTCCGTTGGTGATTGCACCCAAGATAAGGCCGAGAACTGATAGTAAAACTGATTTCATGCGCTTTAATTTGATGTTGGTTTTGTAAAAATATCGTTTTCGGTGTAAAAAACCTTGTATTTGCTTTTTGCTTCGTCCCGACTGCAGGCGTTGTAGTGCCACCATTCGGTTGGGAGTTGCCTGAACCCTTGTGCTTGCATGGCGCTGCGCAAGAGTTTTCTGTTCTGCACTTGCCGTGGGGTCAGTTGGCCCGTTCTCAAAAATGAATCTTCGTAGATTGGATAAGCGATGTGTCGGATGTCGTCGAAACCCGCGCCCATGTCGAGCGGCTTACCTTTGGCATCGAGAATGGTGAGGTCTATGGCTGCTCCCATGTTGTGCAAGCTCAGGTTTTTTGGGTTAGAGACAAATTTGGCGCGCTCCACTGGTGGCAGCGAATCGAGGGCTGCCCACATTTTTTGCTGCACCGTAACGGGGCGCAAGGCGTCGTAGATTAGAAGTTTGTAGCCCGGATGTGCTTGCTGCACTGCGTTTTGCACGCGCGCCAAGCGCTCAGCGACATCTTTTTGCAAATAGGCTTTGTCGATTTTTGTATAGAGTTTTTCGCCTAAAAAATTAGCGGAAGTTGTGTATTTGAGCTCAATTTGAATTTCGGAATGGCCTTGCTGCACGTCGACTAAGTCCGGATGCGTCTGGATATTTGTTGATCCAGTGTGGTCCTGCACTGAAGGCGTTGGGGACTTCTCTACTGATTTTTGCGTTGGGTTGTGGTCACAAGCGCACAACAAGCAAGCACAAATCAAAAAAGCAAATACTGGATACATCTTTAAAGCCCAGCCAATAAACGCTTGGTCTCTGCTTGAATGCGGCTGCGCAAGCCCTCTGATACAGGGTAAAGCGGCATGCGCATGGTTTCTGACATCAGGCCTCGTTGTGCTAATGCAACCTTGACACCACCAGGGTTTCCTTCTTCAAAGAACATTTTGGTGACGTTGAATAAGTCGTAATGCGCTTCTTTGGCGAGGGCCAAGTTGCCTTCCATGGAGGCGTGCACCATTTGCGAAAAGCGCTCTGGAAAAGCATTGGCTACCACCGAAATGACGCCATCGGCACCAGCTGCAATGAGTGGCATGGTGAGGTTGTCGTCGCCAGACAGCACGCCAAAACCTGGTTTGCGTTGGCGAATGATGTCCATGATTTGCTCCATGTTGCCAGAAGCTTCTTTGACCGCTACAACATTTTGGATTTCGGCCAGCTCAAGGGTGGTTTCTACGCTCATGTTAGAACCCGTGCGGCCCGGAACGTTGTAAAGAATGATGGGTAAATCGGTAAAAGAGGCCACTTGCTTGAAATGCGCCACGATGCCTTTTTGAATCGGTTTGTTGTAGTAAGGCGAAACCGACAAAATGCCGTCCACACCACTTGGTAAATTTTGGAAAAGCGACGCTAAGCCAGCGGTGTTGTTGCCGCCAATGCCATAAACTATTGGCAGCTGGCCGTTGTTGACCTCCAATACAGTATCCAACACCTTGCGTTTTTCGTCCTGGCTTAATGTGGGAGACTCGCCTGTGGTGCCTTGAACAACTAAGAAGTCAGTGCCTCCTTTGATTTGAAGCGTAACGAGTTGTTTGAGTGCTTGAAAATCGATGCTGCCATCGGTCTGAAATGGCGTCACGAGCGCGACACCTGAGCCTTTGAATGTTTTCATGATTGAATGCGTTGAAGAGTGTGTTGGATGAATTCGAGTTGGCCAGCAGGGGTAGTTTGCTGGGTATTGAGCAACATGTCAAAAAGAGGATCAACCTCATTGATGCCAAGCCACTGCTTGATATTTGTTTTTTGTAATAAGCCTTTGATTTTAGACTCCGGAGAGCCAAACCACAGCAACAGATCGTAGTTTTTGTGCAATTCTGCCTCTAGCTGTACATCTTTGAGCTTGCCAAACAGCGAGTAATCGGCTGGCGAGTTATAGTAAATCAAAAAATGAGGCGGTAGGGTTTTCTTGTCGAGGTCTTTGGGGACATTTACAATAATGAGTGCGTGGGCAAATTTCTTTTGCAGCAGCAATACGTCTATCGCCTTGACGAAGTCGCGCATTTGTTGCTCGTCTTGGTAGGTCCAGACGATGGCTATATGCTGTAGTTGCTCCCAAATGCTGCGCGTACTCACGTTGAAATCAGTTTGATGAAGTCGTTTTCTGAGAGCAAAGTTACACCTAAGTCGGTAGCTTTTTGCAATTTGGCTGGCCCCATGTTGGCTCCAGCGATTAAAAAGTGTGTTTTGGCCGATACCGAGGACCCCACCTTACCCCCATTGCTTTCAATGAGTTCTTTGAGTTCGTCGCGGCTGAAGGTTTCAAAAGTACCTGAAATGACATATGTTTTGCCCTCGAGTAAATCCGAATTTTTAGCTTTTTGGGCGGTTTCAAATTGCAAACCTACGGCTTGTAGCCCGCTGATGAGCTCGAGTTGTAAGGGATTCGAAAAATAAGCCAAAATAGAACTGGCTATTTTCTCGCCGATTTCATCTACGGCCAAGAGGGCTTCTAAGTCGGCACTGATGAGTGCGCTCAGGTTGCCAAAATGCTGGGCCAATTTTTTAGCGACGGTTTCCCCAACAAAGCGGATGCCGAGGCCAAAGAGCACGCGCTCAAAAGGAATTTGCTTGGATGCCGCGATAGACTGCAACAGGTTATTGGCAGATTTTTCGGCCATGCGGTCTAAAGCCAGTAGTTGATCAAAAGTGAGTGAGTACAAATCTAAAGGGTTTTTAATTAAACCTTTAGCATACATTAATTCAACTGTTTCTTCACCTAAACCATCGATATTAAGAGCCTTTCTACTGATAAAATGCATGATTTTACCCGTCACCTGCGGCCTACAGCCCAGTTCATTTGGGCAGTAATGCTGCGCCTCTCCGTCCTGACGCACCAGCGGCGCCTGACACTCGGGGCACACTTCAATAAACGGAATGCGCGCTTCTGATTTTCGCAAACTAAGATTGACACCGACAATTTTAGGGATGATCTCGCCGCCTTTTTCTACCTGAACGGTATCCGAAGCGCAGAGATCTAATTTGTGCATTTGATCGGCGTTGTGCAAAGAGGCGCGCTTCACGGTAGTGCCGCCGAGCTGCACGGGCTTTAAGTTGGCAACAGGGGTAATTGCGCCGGTGCGGCCCACCTGAAAACTCACAGACTCCAACAGCGTTTCTACTTGTTGGGTCTTGAATTTATAGGCAATGGCCCAACGCGGCGATTTTGCCGTGAGGCCCAGTTCGGCCTGCTGGGCAAAAGAATTGACTTTCAGAACCACGCCGTCGATGTCAAAGGGCAGGTTGGCGCGCTGGGCGTCCCAGAAGTGTATGAAATCCATGATGCCGTCGATGCTGCTGGTCTTTTCGATCATGCGCGCCGCTGGGTCTGGCACTTTGAAGCCCCATGCTTTAGCGGCTTGTACAGCCTCAAAATGACCTTGAGCGTGCTCGGTGAGGCCGTGAACGCCATATAAATAACAATCGAGGCCGCGCTTGGCCACTTCCTTGGAATCTAAAAGTTTGAGTGTTCCGGCTGCCGTGTTGCGCGGGTTGGCAAACAAAGGCTCTCCTTGCGCCTCGCGCTGTTGGTTGAGCTGCTCAAAATTTTGCTGGGGCATGAAGATTTCGCCTCGGATCTCAAAATCTGAGGGGAAATCAGCTTGGAGTTGCAGCGGAACGGTTTTGATGGTGCGCACGTTGGCCGTGACCTCCTCGCCTTGTTCGCCGTCGCCGCGGGTGAGCGCCTCTTGCAGCTGGCCATTTTGATAGCGCATACCAATGGCTACGCCGTCGTATTTGAGCTCACAAACAAACTCAGAAGCCTCTTGCAGCGTTTTCTGACAGCGCTCTGCCCATTCGATGATTTCTTGTTCAGAGTAGCTATTGGAGAGCGAAAGCATCGGGATGCGGTGCTTTTTGGTCTGGAACTTTTTGGTGAGGTCGCCGCCGACGCGCTTGGTGGGGCTATTCAGGTCGGTAAGTGCGGGATATTGCTTTTCTAAAGCCTCCAACTCCTTGAGGAGCATATCGAAAGCGTAATCGGAGATTTGCGGATTGTTGAGCACATAATATGCGCGATTGTGCGCATGTAACGCGGTGGCCAGCGCCTGCATTTTATCCTGAATATCCTTTTGATCCATAGGTTAAAATTAAGCTTTTTGCGCTAAAATCATGCGTTCTTTCCCTTGCAAATCGGTATGGATTGTCACATTTTTAAAGCCGAGCCCTTCAAACAGCGCTTGTGTTTCACGGGCAAATTTTTCATGAATTTCCAAAGCGAGATAAGCCTCGTTATTTAGCGCCTTTTCTGCAATATGGATGATGCGCCTGTAAAACAA
>JBFYPV010000187.1:0-4242 GCA_041303085.1 Crocinitomicaceae bacterium | reverse complement strand
GCAGCATTTTCGGTTGGGGGAATATTTCCTTTACTGGTCATCTTATTTGCACCTGTAAAAGGTATGGAGTTTTGGTTGTATGGTTCTACTATATTAGCGCTCGTATTATTGGGCGCAATTGCGGCCCGCACTGGAGGCTCAAGTATTTGGAAGGCTATTGCGCGCATCACCATCTGGGGAACAATCGCAATGGCGCTATCTGCGGGTGTTGGATCATTATTTGGGGTGAATGTCTAGTGTTCAAGAAATATTGGATAAGGTCCCTGAGGAGAGAAAAGCGGCTTTTTTGAAACTCCATCAAACAATCGTTTCAAATCTTCCGAAAGGTTTTGAAGTAGGCCTAAGTTATGGAATGTTAGGGTACGTCATTCCACACAGCCTTTACCCAGAAGGATATCATTGCAAACCTGCCGAACCGCTGCCGTTCGCAAGTATGGCTTCTCAGAAAAATACCATCAACTTCTATCACATGGGGATTTATATGAATCCTGCCTTAATGGAATGGTTCGTTGCTGAATACCCCAAACATTGCACCCAAAAGCTCGATATGGGCAAAAGCTGCATTCGCTTTAAAAAATGGGATCAAATCCCCTTTGAGCTCATGGGGCAACTCATGCAAAAAATGACCGCCGAAGAGTGGATTGCACTCTATGAAAGCCACTTGAAGAAGTAAATGGTATCTTTATAGTATATTTCAAACTTATGTCAGAAGAATTACAAAAATGCCCCTCGTGTGAATCACCATACGGCTACGAGAGCGGAGAAGGTCAGTATACTTGCCCAGAATGTTCCTACGAATGGAATTTAGCAGATGTGGCTTCCGCAGATGAACTTGTTGTTTTGGATGCCAATGGCGCGCGTCTTCAAACTGGTGATTCAGTGGTTGTTGTCAAAGATTTGCCTGTAAAAGGCGCTCCGAAACCAGTTATCAAAGCGGGCACGAAAGTCAAAAATATTCGCCTCAACGACGGCGATCATAACATAGATTGCAAAATTGATGGCTTTGGTGCAATGGCGCTTAAGTCAGAGTTCGTAAAGAAAGCATAATTCCTTTATTCAATAGTCATGAAGACGCTATTCATCCTGATTGCCGGTTCCTTTTTATTTGCTTCCTGCAACCGCACTTCTTGTGAAAATGCGCAAGCAGCAACAATCGAAGATTACACTGGTTTAGACGGTTGCGGTTTGGTCATCAAATTACAAAGTGGCGAGGTACTAGAGCCGATCAACCTCAATGACTTCAACCTTACACCTACCGATGGTATGAAAGTTTGGGTGAAGTATCATGAGTCCGAAACTTTCATTGGCAGCATTTGTATGGTAGGGCCAATTGTAGAAATCGATTGTCTGGCGAAGCGCTAAACTAATGTGAGAGCAGCGCTTTTGTGCGCGCCACAAAATACGGGTTGACCAAATTTGCTTTGTTGTAAGTTAAAGGCTCACCTGTTTCTGCATGCACTACTTCACCACCTAAGGCTTCAAGAATGGCTTGCCCTGCGGCGATGTCCCATTCCATGGTGGGGGCAAAACGCGGATAAATATCTGCTCTTCCGGAGGCTAAGTCGAAGAATTTGAGTGCCGATCCTTTTTTGATGTAAGCGAGCTCGTGGCCTTCGGCTTTGAGTGCATTGATGATTTGCAAAACGGGGCCGCTGTGGTGGCTGCGCGAACAGGCCATGACGAGCGGAACATTGATTTGTTCGGGAACACTTAATTGCCGCCAGTTTGCAATTTGGTCGAAGTCTTTGAAATGAAATACGAAGACGCCAATGTCTTTGCCGCCAAGTAAAATTTCTTCCTGAACAGGTGAGGCAATGAGTCCGAAAATGGCTTGTTTGTTGTCGATGAGCGCTATATTGACCGCAAATTCGTCGTTGCGCTTGATGAATTCTTTGGTGCCGTCTAGCGGATCAATACACCAAGACTGCGTCCAGGTTTCCCTGACCTTATAAGGTGCTTTTTCGCTTTCTTCTCCGGTAATCGGAATGCCTAAAGGAGAAAGGTATTGTTCAATGATGTTGGATGCTGCGAGGTCTGCTTTGGTGACCGGCGAGCCATCGGTTTTGTCTAGGAAGGAGAAGTCTTGTTGGTAGATCTCCATAATTGCTTTTGAGGCCGCAATTGCAGCTTCTATGGCAACCTGATATGCTTTTGGCAGCGCTTGCAATTAGAGTTGCATTTCGGGAACAAAGTCGGGCACTACTAAATCGCCTTCCGTTTTGGAAATGATTTCTTCGACGCTCACACCGGGTGCGCGCTCGAGCAAGTAAAATTTGCCGTCTTTGATTTCCAATACAGCTAATTCGGTGACTACTTTTTTAACGCAGCCTACACCAGTAAGCGGCAAGGTACAGGCTTTCAAGATTTTTGATTCGCCTGCTTTATTGCTATGCATCATGGCTACAATGATATTCTCTGCCGAGGCAACGAGGTCCATGGCGCCGCCCATTCCTTTGACCATTTTGCCCGGGATTTTCCAGTTGGCGATGTCGCCATTTTGTGAAACTTCCATGGCGCCAAGTACGGTGAGCTGGACGTGTTGACCGCGGATCATGGCAAAAGACATAGCGGAATCAAAAAAGGAAGCGCCATTGCGGGTGGTAATGGTTTGCTTGCCTGCATTGATGAGGTCTGGATCTTCTTCCCCTTCAAACGGGAAAGGCCCCATGCCTAAAATGCCATTTTCAGATTGAAACTCGACATCGATTCCTTCCGGAATAAAGTTGGCGACGAGTGTAGGAATACCAATACCGAGATTGACATACCAACCGTCTTGAAGTTCTTGGGCAATGCGCTTGGCGATGCCATTTTTATCGAGAGCCATAGTTTAATTTTTTGGACGAACGGTGCGTTGTTCGATTCGTTTTTCGAATTTTTCACCCTGGAAAATGCGTTGTACAAAGATACCAGGGGTATGGATTTGGTTGGGGTCGAGGGTACCGGCTGGCACCAATTCTTCTACTTCTGCAATGGTAATTTTACCGGCCATCGCCATCATGGGATTGAAGTTGCGGGCGGTAGCTTTGTAGATGAGGTTGCCTTCGGTATCGCCTTTCCAAGCTTTGACAATAGCGTAATCTGCGGTGAGGGCGCTTTCTAAAATATGAGGCTTGCCATTGAATATACGCACCTCTTTGCCTTCAGCGACTTCTGTTCCGTAGCCAGCAGGCGTAAAAAACGCAGGAATACCCGCACCACCTGCACGGCAGCGTTCGGCCAAAGACCCCTGTGGAATGAGGTCAACCTCGAGCTCTCCGCTGAGCATCTGACGCTCAAATTCGTCGTTTTCTCCGACATAAGAGCTGATCATTTTTTTGACTTGCTTGGCTTGCAACAAGAGGCCTAAACCAAAGTCGTCGACACCTGCGTTGTTGGAGATGCAGGTCAGGTTTTTGACACCAATCTTGACGAGCTGGGCAATGGAATTTTCGGGAATGCCGCACAAACCAAAGCCGCCAACCATGAGTGTCATGCCGTCTTGGATGCCTTCTAGCGCTTGCGCTGGATCTTTTACTACTTTATTCATCTTTTAAAATTCAAATGGAACCTCAGATTCATCTACGGTTTCGGGTTGGGGAGCCACTGTACAGTCATAGACTGAAGGGTCGTAGTCTGTGGGTTGGTCAAAATCTCGGGTAGAAAGCGCAATGCCGGGGTCTTTGTAGACTTTCTGCATATAGTAGCCGTAAATTGGAAGTGCCATGCGGCCTCCTTGCCCCCAGGTCATGCTTTTGAAGCGTACAGCGCGGTCTTCGGCGCCAACCCAAACGCCCGTAACTAACTCGGGTGTAATGCCTACGAACCAACCGTCGGAGTTGTTTTGAGTGGTACCTGTTTTACCTGCCGTTGGCGCAGAAATACCGCCCCAACTTCGGCCACCACGAAGACTTCCGGCTGTTCCAAAATTGACAACACCTTTCATCATTTGTAACATCTCGTAAGCAACTGTCGCGTTGAGCGCTTGCTCGCGGTGTTCGGTTGCGCTGTAAATGACTTTGCCATTGCGGTCGGTGATGCGCTCAATAAAAGTAGGACGAATGTAAATGCCGTTGTTTGGAAACACACATTGTGCGGCTACCATTTGCAAAAGCGAGAGGTCCATACTGCCTAAACACATGGACGGAACAACATCATTGGGGTTCAGCTCAATTTCCATTTTCTTGAGGAGCTTTTCGATCTGATACGGCCCGCCAGTTTTTTGAACCGGGTTGAAATTTCCCATGCGGCCCATAACGGCTACAG
>JBFYPV010000186.1:0-3474 GCA_041303085.1 Crocinitomicaceae bacterium | reverse complement strand
AATTCAATTTCAAAAACCAAATCTGCATAGGCTGGAATAGAACCCGGACGGCCTTGCTTGCCGTAGGCGTTGTAGTAAGGAATAAACAATAGGATTTTTCCGCCCTCTTTGATGAGCGTGATGCCTTCTTCAAAACCAGGAATCATGCGCTGCACTTTGTATTGAAAATCTAAAGGTGCATTGCGGTCTTTGGAGGAGTCGAATTTTTTGCCGCCGCGACGGAAAGTACCGGTATAGTGCAGGCTCACTTTGTTGCCTTCTTTGACTTCAGCACCTTTACCCCCATCTAAAATGACATAAACCAATCCTGTTGGGCTCTGCTGCGCCTTAGGATAGTTGTTTAATACCTCGGCAAACATAAAGTTTTTGTAGTCTTCCTGAGACATTGCTGCAATTTGAGCGAGCTCAGCTTGTTCCTGTGCTTCTGCCGCTTTTTTAGCCAAATAAACTTGGTCAAATGCAGCCTGCGCATCCCATTTTTGGGCTTTTGAGCCCACGCGAATGATCTCTACTTTGCGCATGGTGTCGTTTTGCGCAATGGCATCTACGACGTCTTGCCCCGAAACCACATTTCCAAAAACGGTGTGCTTGCCGTCTAGCCAAGGTGTTTCTTTATGGGTGATGAAAAATTGCGAGCCGTTGGTGTTCGGGCCTGAGTTGGCCATGGAGAGGATTCCTGGGCCTACATGCTTGAGCGTTGGATCAATTTCGTCGTAAAATTTGTAACCTGGATCGCCAGCGCCGGTGCCTTGTGGGTCGCCACCTTGGATCATGAAATCGGCGATTACGCGGTGAAACACCAAGCCATCAAAAAAGGGCTTGCTCACAACGATATCGTTGACTTTGAGCTTGCCTTCTGCCAAACCGACGAAATTTCCGACAGTCATGGGTGTTTTTTGGTATTCCAATTGACAAACAATAATGCCTTTATTGGTGGTAAAGCGCGCATAAATACCATCTTGGATTTCGGTGGCGTGCTGCGCATGAAGTAAACCAGCAAATGGCAAAAAGAGGAGTGTAAAAAGTAACTTTTTCATGATATTATTTTTCGATGTCTAGTAATTCAACTTCAAAGATCAGAACGGAATACGGCGGAATCAATTCTGTTGGAGAACCGGGGCCATAAGCCAATTCTTGTGGGATGTAAAAACGGTATTTAGAACCAACGCTCATGAGTTGCACGCCTTCGGTCCAGCCCGGAATGACTGCATTGAGCGGGAAAGAGATGGGTTCTTTGCGCTCTACAGAGCTATCAAAAATTTGACCGTCAATATTGGTACCGGTGTAGTGAACCTTTACAGTAGAACTCGCGGTCGGCTTGGTGCCTCTGCCCTTTTTGAGAACTTCGTATTGCAGGCCGCTGGCTGTTACTTGAATTTCTTTTTTCTTGGCATTTTCAATCAGAAAAGCTTCTCCTTTCTCGCGATTCACTCGGCCCGCTTCTTTTTCGGCAGCGAGTGCTTCTTGATTGACTGCTTCTTCTGCTTGCTGTACCGCCTGCATCTTTTCTTGAAAATAAGACATGACGCACTGATTGGCTGGATCTTGGATCATACTTGGGCGCTGCATCATGGCATCGCTAAGACCTTGTAACAACAAAGCTACATTGGCCTCCGGAAAATCTTTGAGGACACTTTGCGCGATGTTTTGACCGGCTAAGTAGCTGACGGAATCAATTCTTGATTTGACTTGTGGCTCTTGGGCATTGGCTTGAAAAGCAAACGCAATAGCCATAATAGGGATAAGTGTTTTTTTCATGTTCATTTAAATTTCATTTCGGGTATCTGAGCCCCAAAACATTTTGTTACGGATGGTATCTAAAAAGTTGTTGTCTTCGAATTTCACGACGTTGATCATGAATTCTGCTTTGGTAATAGTCACCTTCTCCCCTTGTTTGATGTGCTGGGAATGGCCATCTAAAGATAGTAAATAAGAGCGGTCGCGGCCTTCTACTTGCAGTGATATCGGCATGTGGTCTGGTACAACAACCGGACGCACATTGAGGTTGTGTGGGGCAATTGGCGTCAGGATATGCACTTGGCAACCTGGCGTAATGATAGGGCCGCCGCAACTGAGGCTGTAGGCTGTAGAACCTGTAGGCGTGGCAACAATCAGGCCATCTGCCCAATAAGTATTGAGGAATTTATCGCCGAGATACGCATGCACTTTGATCATGGATGACGTGTCTTTTTTCTGAAGCGTGAGCTCGTTGAGGGCAAAGTTTTCGTCGGCAAAGAGGTCGTTTTCGGTATGAACCCTGAGCAAGGACCTTTTCTGAAACTCGTACTGACCTGCAGCAAAGCGCTCAAGCGTTTGAGCGATCTGGTCTTTGGATAGATTGGATAAAAAACCCAAACGGCCTGTGTTGATTCCGAGAATAGGCACGCCCGAATCTCGGATAAAAGAAACTGCCTTCAAAAAGGTGCCGTCGCCGCCGAGGCTGATCATGAGGTCATAGCCCGTTTGGAGATCGAGGTGGTTTTCGAAGGTTTTGTAGTTTGTGCTCGTATGGTATTTTGTGTGCAGTTGTTGTGCGAGTTCTTTTTCGAGTACCGGCACCCAACCCAAAAGCTCAATTCCCTTGAGTAGGTTTTCAAAGACACTGAAGTCTTGCTTGAATACTTTTTTGGCGTAGAGGGCGATTTGTTTCATTACATGCTCAAATAATGCATGAGTTCTTGGTAGCGATCTTGGAGCTCACTTGGTTGTTGACTGTCTTCATAGCTGACCAATACATGGTAATCATAGCGCTCAAAGGTACGGATAATTGCACTTAAATTTTGTTGATTGATGCGCAAATTGACCTGAATTTTGGTGCTATCTGGAAGGTAACTCACGAATAAATTTAGGATTTTAGCTTGGTTGCTTTCCACGATTTGAGCAATCTGAGCGAGTGTGTAGTCGTTGGCATTCATTTCGAGGACCAAAACAGAACCAGATTCATTGAGCCCGCTGGTGTCGGCAAGTAGCTGGAGCAATTCTTGCGCGCTAATGACCCCGAGGTAATTTTCTTGCCGATCAAGGACGGGCAAGACCGTTAATTTGAAGAGCGCAAAATGCTGCAATAAATCAAAGAGATGCGCATCGGCAAAAGCAAAAGGACGCGGAAGGTGCTGAAAGAGCTCATCTAGGCTTTCTTCGAGACTGATTTGATCGAGCAATTCGGATTCCGAAACAAGCCCGACAAAATTGCCGTTTTTCAGTACAGGTAGGTGATTGACCTGAAATTCGTCCATCCATAACAGCGCTTTTTCTCCGCTATCGGTGTGCAATAAAGGCGGTATTTGATCAGAAAGAATATTGGAAGCTCTCATAGTGGGCGCAAAATACTAAATTACTTGAATGTTTCGTACTTTTGCAACTCAATTATTGTGCCATGACCAGACTCAGCGTGAATATCAATAAAATCGCAACACTGCGCAATGCACGCGGCGGTCAGACCCCAAATGTACTGCAGTTTGCACTCGATGCCGA
>JBFYPV010000185.1:0-3212 GCA_041303085.1 Crocinitomicaceae bacterium | reverse complement strand
TGAACTGGTATTGAAGTCCGAGCTCTGCATTGTAGGCATATTCAGGCAAAAGCTCCGGATTGGGCACAATAACAGACCCAGGGACAGACTCAAATACTTTGGTGAGATCATCTATATTTGGAGCGCGAAAAGCCGAAGAACCATTTAAGGAAATGCGCCATTTTGTTTGCGGCATGTAAATCAGACCTAAATTACCATTCAAAGCCAGATGGTTTTGCTCAATCGCACTAAACGGGAAAGGAAAGAATGTCTGATCGATAAACTGCGCTTGCAAAGCTACTTGAGAAAAACGAATGCCATCGTTAATGATGAGCTTGTCCGAAACCTCAAAAGTATGCGACGCATAGAGTGCAGCACCCTGCATAGATGAACCTCCGTCAGGGTAACGCGTGTCAATAGTTGTTTGCTCACCCGTGTTGATGTCTTCAGCAAAAGCAGTGGAATTGACTTGATTGAGATAAGCTTCTGCTCCATAGCGCAACTCATGCGGGCCCCATTTTTTCATGAAATCTGCGTTGAGTGTATAGATATCTAGTTGTTCGATGCGGTGATTGAGGCTTGCATTCTGAAATCTTCTATCCATTCGGCTTTCCTCGATACCTTGATAAGCTAAGATAATTCTGGCGTTGTCATAACATTTGGTCGCATTACTGAGCTCTATAGTATAAGCCGCCAACAAACGATACTGAGGTCCGTAATACCATTCAGCAAATTTCGGCTTCGCGCCAGACATAAGGGTTAAGCGGTCATAACGATCGATGTTGCCCGAATTAGATAATTGTAAATTCAAGTGATGCTGAACTCCTGGCTTTTGGATAAAACTTAATTTTTGAAGCACATCGAATTGCGTATAGCCAGAACCGACTTGCAACGAACTGTCTGTATTGACCATCATGCTATCTTGACCATTTACCTGGGCAACATACCAAGGGCGATAACCTAAATTGCCAATCGCTTCTGATCTGTTTTTTCCTTGACGCAAATCTCCAAAATTTGAATAAGAAATAGAAGTGAGTGACGCAAAGCGTTTGTTACCCACATTGACCTGCGCATTGGCTGCATAACCAGCTCCGGCTGAAAAACCGCGCATATAGGCAGCACTGCGTACCAACAACTGATCTGAGGTGCTAAAAACTGGTTTTTTGGTCTGAAAACTCATGACACCCCCGATGGCATCAGAGCCATAAATGACAGAACCGGGGCCGAAGAGTACCTCTGCCCTATCTAAATTGGCCTGGTCTAGTGTCAGTACGTTTTGAAGGTGGCCACCGCGGTAGATGGCATTGTTCATGCGAATGCCGTCCACGACGAGCAAGACCTTGTTGGTCTCAAAGCCTCGAATGATTGGGCTGCCACCACCTAATTGACTCTTTTGAACAAATACAGATCCAGAGTTGGCCAAAACATCGGCCATAGAGGTTTGCTGCTGAAACTGTATTTCTGCTGCGCGGATCACTTGGATTTTCTGTGCAACGTCTTTGCGTTTCTCAGTGCTTTTATTAGCAGACACAACCGTTTCGTTTTCAGTTTGTGCATTCGGCAACAAATAAACCGTAATGGCGACATCCATTCCCGAATTGGGAATGTTCAATAGATAGGGCTCATAATCCGGATGGGTGATTACAATGGTAAGCGGAAATTGTGCCGCCTCAATCCGGTAAACTGAATTTGTTTGTTGACTGAGTTTGGCTTCTGTTTTAAAGGTGAGACCAGTTACAGACTCAAAAGTATAGGCATCTCTTAGCTCTATAGTCGTTTGGGCCCGAACCCATAAAAAGTTAGTCAAGCCTATAAATAGGAATAACAATATTGATTTCATGAAATGAAAGTTAAAATTTAAAAAATACAAACGTGCTAAGGTATTCTTTAAACTTGCGGAGGTGGCGTAGATACGGAATGTTCTCTGGTGAGATAAAGATTGAGATATGACTTCTGTACCTGTGAATTGTTTTTATCGAAGACATCGACAGTAAACTGAAAAGCCTGTAGGGGCTCCATGGGTTCATTCATGAGTTTGAGCCAACCATGCACAGGATGCTGCTCGGAGGAGGAAACGAGATTATCGGCAACAGCTGAGTTGAGTTTTTTGAAGAGCTTGGTTTCTTGAATGTCGTCGATACAATGAAAATACCAAATGCCCCTTGATTTTGTTTTGCGCACGACGTCATAGAGCCGCCCATTGAATTCAAACTCATGAGGCTTGAGCCACTTCAACTTTTTACTTTCTTTAAGCGTGAAATGAAAATCAATGAGTTGGTTTTCGGGAACCGAAAGTTTGATCGCTTTTTTGATTTGCTTGCGAATGAGAAAGTGCTCAATTTCCACAAAAGTGAAGAAGCCCACAAATTGGTAAGTCAAGAGTGCAATAAAAGTGAAGAGCATGAATTTTCGCACACTCAAAGATAATTGTATTTTTGTGGTAATTGATCAAGCAACATATGAAAACAATTTTATCATTACTCACTTTCTTTTATAGTCTGACTTTTTTGGCACAGGCGCCAGGTTCTTTAGACCTTACCTTTGCCACTACTGGTTTTGCAAGCTACGGACCCGTTGCTTCTAACTTTATGGACAACGCACAAGATGTGGTGACGCTTCCAAATGGTAAAATGGTGTATTGCGGTACATCAGGCCTTACATCAAGTTTGGGTATGGTAGTCGTTCGGCTCAATTGCGATGGCACAATCGACAATACTTTTGGTACGAATGGTTACTTTTTATATACTGCGCCAGTAGGATCTAGTTTTGCTTATGATATGGAGCTTTTGCCAAACGGGCAACTTTTGGTAGCGGGCGCAACCTCCATTACAGCAGCGAACCCTCGTTTTTCAATGTTCAGACTCAATAGCGACGGCACACTTGACCAAACGTTTGGTGTGAATGGCTTTTTTCACAACGACATTGGTTCAAGTGAAGACTACGCGCGTAAAATCCTGATCCAAAATAACAAGATCATCTTAGTTGGTGTTTCTAAATTACCTGGTTTCACCACCAATCGTTTGGCGCTCACACAGTGCGATATGTCTGGGCAACTAGACGTAACATTTGGCACAGCAGGCACGACCGTTTTTCAGAATGCGGCGGCTAATTCTTGCTTTGGCCAAAGTGCCGTAATTGGCAACAACCAAGATATTTTCATTTGTGGTGATGCCTACATCAATAACAATTATTATCCTCTATTGGCCAAAGTTTCGGCCGCGGGTGTTCCTTCT
>JBFYPV010000184.1:0-6458 GCA_041303085.1 Crocinitomicaceae bacterium | reverse complement strand
CAGCTGAGTACGGCGTTTGAGACCACGCGCAATTAAGTGCAGTGAATGTGGTGGCCCAGTGGAAATAATCGCGGCTACTGGGTTTTGCTCAATGTATTTGTGCAAGTAGCGTACCGACGGCCCAATCCAAGCCATTTTGGCGTCGGGGATAAAGATGTTGGCACGCAACCACATAGCACCTTTCTGTAGCCATGATGTTTTTGACTTCGGGTTTTCTTGTAAAAAGCCGGTGTGGAGTTGTTGGCCTTTTTTACCACTTAGGCTTTTGTAGGCGTTCGTGGGCTCCCAAATCTTGCGCTTGAGTACAGTTGTTTTGGGGCCAACAAGTGCACTGAGCTTAGGGTCTTGAACCGGTGCTTCGGGATTGAGGGGCGTATAAATGATTGGTTCCCATCCGAGTTCTTCTAGATAGCGGCTGAAGTGCAGCCAGCGCTGAACGCCAGTGCCGCCGCTGGGCGGCCAGTAATAGCTCAGGATGAGGATTTTTTTATTCGCCACTCAGCTTATTTTGTAGTGCTTGGAGCGCTGCTGCAAGGCCTGCAGGGTTTTTGCCGCCTGCCGTTGCAAAGGCTGCCTGCCCGCCACCGCCGCCCTGAATCAGTGCAGCAACTTCGCGGATCCATTGTGCGGCGTTCCATTGTTTTTCTGCGGCAAGTGCTTCGTCTATAATGACCGTGAGCCCGCATTTGTCGGCATCGCGGTGCGCGAGTACGCCCACAAAAGGACTGAATTCTTGACGCAATTGAAAGAGGATATCCTTAGCGCTTGCGGCATCTGTTTGGATTTCTTTGAACAAGAAGTGCAGGCCGTCTTGCGTTTGCACATCATTTTTGAGTTCATTTTTGAGGGCTTGCGCTTGAAGTTTGGCAAATTTCTCGATTTCCTTGCCCAACGCAGCGTTTTTGTGCTGCAACTCTTCAATGGCCTTCACGATATCGGCTGGTTTTTTGAGCAAGGCTTCGATTTGCTCGAGTTGAGCGACTTTGTCTTTGTAATACTGCATGGCGGCCTCGCCAGTGATGGCTTCTATGCGGCGAATGCCTGCGGCAACGGCACTTTCTGCGACCAGTTTAAACACGCCGATTTGGTTGGTGTTGGCCACGTGGATGCCACCGCAAAGTTCGATGGATGGGCCAAATTCAATGACGCGAACGGTGTCGCCGTATTTTTCGCCGAAAAGGGCCATGGCACCTTTTTGCTTGGCGCTTTCAATATCTAGGGCGCGGTTTTCGATGAGTGCTTGCGCGTCTTGAATGGCGTTATTCACCATGTTTTCAATGGCAAGGAGCTGCTCGTCTGTTACTTTTGAAAAATGCGAGAAGTCAAAGCGCAGGCCTTTGTCTGTGACCAATGAACCCTTCTGCTCTACGTGCGTGCCCAAAATGCTGCGCAAGGCGTGATGGAGTAGGTGAGTGGCACTGTGGTTTTTGGCCGTTTGTTGTTGTTTGGCTAAATCGATGCGGGCCTCGAAAGTAGCGTCGAGTTGGCTGGGCAATTCGGTGCTGAGGTGCACAATCAGGTTGTTCTCCTTTTTGGTGTCGAAGATTTGGATGCTTTCGCCGCCGTTGTGCAAGCTGCCGCTGTCGCCAATCTGGCCACCGCCTTCAGGGTAGAAAGGCGTTTGATCCAAAACGAGTTGGTAAAAAGCCTTGCCTTTTTGGCTCACTTTTCTGTATTTGATGAGTTTGACGCTTGCTGTTTTGTCGTCGTAACCAATGAATTGTGTGGTGGTATCGGGCTGTACTTGTTGCCAGTCGTCGGTTTCGATGCTGGTGGCTGCGCGCGAACGGTCTTTTTGAATTTGGAGCTCTTGCTGAAAACCAGCTTCATCTACCTCGAGTTCGTTTTCTCTGGCAATCAAAGAGGTGAGGTCTAAAGGAAAGCCGTAGGTGTCGTAGAGTTCAAAAACAGCTTTTCCGTCGAGTTGCTTGGCGCCTTGTGCCTTGACGCTTACAATGAGGTCGTCTATGCGCTTGATGCCGAGTTCGAGTGTTCTAAAGAAGCTCAATTCTTCTTCTTTGATGACTTTGTAAATCAGCTCTTTTTGGTTGATGAGTTCTTGGTAGGGATGGCCCATGAGGTCGGTGAGTACCATGGCGAGGTCGCAAAGAAAAGGTTCTTTGAGGCCCAGCGTTTGGTAGCCATAACGCACAGCCCTGCGCAAAATGCGGCGAATGACATAACCTGCGCCGTTGTTGGCCGGCAACTGACCATCGGCAATAGAGAAGGCAATGGTGCGCACGTGGTCGGCAATGACGCGCAGCGCAATATCGGTGGGTTCTGCTTGTTTGTAAGGCACACCGCAAACCTGTACCATGTGCTGGATGAGCGTCTGAAATAAATCGGTGTCGTAGTTGGATTGTTTGCCTTGCAAGGCCATGGCCAAGCGCTCGAGCCCCATGCCGGTATCGACATGCTTGGAAGGAAGCGGCTCTAGGCTGCCATCGGCTTTGCGGTTGAATTCCATGAAAACGTTGTTCCAAATCTCGATGACCTGCGGGTGGTCTGCATTGACCCAGTTGCGGCCATCGCCTTGTGCGCGCTCTTCAGGGCTACGCAAATCGACGTGGATTTCAGTACAAGGGCCACACGGGCCGGTGTCACCCATTTCCCAGAAGTTGTCTTTTTTAGAAGCGAGGATAATGCGCTCCTCGGCAATGTATTTTTTCCAGATGTTGAAGCTTTCGCTGTCTTGGGCCACGCCATCTTTGGCATCGCCTTCAAAAACCGTTACATAGAGTTGGTCTACAGGAATTTTGTAAACCGTAGTGAGCAATTCCCAGGCCCAGCCAATGGCTTCTTCTTTAAAGTAATCGCCAAAAGACCAATTGCCCAACATTTCGAACATGGTGTGGTGGTAGGTATCCACGCCCACTTCTTCGAGGTCGTTGTGTTTTCCAGAAACGCGCAAGCACTTTTGGGAGTTGGCCACACGGCGGTTGGCAGGCACTTGATAACCCAAGAAAAAATCCTTGAATTGGTTCATGCCGGCGTTGGTGAACATTAAGGTAGGGTCGTTCTTGACTACCATTGGGGCAGAAGAAACGATTTGGTGTCCTTTACTTTGAAAAAAGTCGAAAAATTGTTGGCGTATTGCTGAAACGGTCATGTGTAATTAACTGAATTTACAAATTTAGAAAAATGCGCCGAGCTTCGCGTATCTTTGTATAAATACAAGCCAAATGGATTTCATTTCTCCCGAATTGCAACAATACGTCACCGATCACAGCTCAGCAGTCTCTCCCTTACTCAGTAAAATCGACCGAGAAACCCATTTAGAGGTCTTGCAGCCCCGCATGCTCAGCGGTCATTTTCAAGGGCGCGTACTCAGCATGCTCACGCAATTGCTCAAGCCAAAGCGCATCCTCGAAATTGGCACCTACACCGGTTATTCAGCACTCTGTTTGGCGGAGGGTTTGGCTCCAGAAGGCAAACTGATCACCATCGACGTCAATGAAGAACTCGAAGCAAGAGTGCGCGGCTATTTTGAAGCATCTGCCTACGCCACACAAATTGACTACCGAATTGGTAACGCTGCTCAAATCATCCCGACGTTAAATGAAACTTTCGATTTGATCTTTATCGATGCCGACAAACAACAGTATCCGCTCTATTACGAACAAGCGCTCGATAAACTCAATCAGGGCGGTTTCATTTTGATAGACAACGTACTGTGGTCCGGCAAAGTACTCGATACCAAATACCAAGACAAAGACACCGCTTTACTGCGCGAGCTCAACCTGAAAATCAGCCAAGATGTGCGCGTAGAAAAAGTTTTACTGCCCATCCGCGATGGTTTGTATTTGATCCGCAAAAAATGAAACGAGAATTGCGCCTCACTTCCGATGGTTCGCCTACCTTATACGTACCTGAACTCGACGAAACCTATCATTCCATGCACGGCAGTGTGCAAGAAGCAAGACACGTCTTTATTGAAAATGGTTTGCGTTTTGTCGCAGCGGAATCCAAACAAGTGAACATTCTCGAAGTCGGTTTCGGAACGGGCTTGAATGCACTACTCACCGCCCAATACGCCAAAGAAAACGCACTCAACGTGCATTATGTTGGCCTAGAGGCTTTTCCGGTCGAGGAAGAAATTTGGAAAGCAATCAACTTCCTAGACAATCCTGAGGCAAAAGCATTTTATACCCAAATGATGGCGCTCCCTTTCGGTGCAACCAAACCTTACGATGCCTCCTTTACGCTTTGTAAAATGGCCTTTTCTATTCAAGAATGGACCACTACTGAAAAGTTCGACCTCATCTATTACGACGCCTTTGGCCCAAAAGCACAGCCCGAGATGTGGGCGCTCGCCATTTTCGAAAAACTCTATTCCCTGCTGAATCCAGGCGGAGCCATCGTTACGTATTGCGCACAAGGCCAATTCAAAAGACACCTAAAGAGCCTCGGAATGAGGGTAGAAGGCCTGTCTGGCCCTCCCGGAAAGCGCGAAATGACACGTGGTGTTAAAATTTAACAATTAATTTACATTCAAAAGCTTGCAGATTCAAAATGTGGTTGTAAATTTGTACCAGAATTACAGTTCATAGTTGTAGTTTTAGTTTTATAGTTTTAGCATGGTTTAGCAGAAAGAGGAACAAATAGCGTTTGTTCCTCTTTTTGTTTTTTAGGGGTTTTTAATTTGATTTCTGCTGAGACAAAACCTTCTCCACAAACCAAAAAATGCGATTCTTTTCTTCTCAAGGAAGAATAAAGTACTCGTTGTGTTAACTTTTTAAAGTCCTTTCAAAATCAAAAAAGAAATAAACTTATTGCGTGTTTTTTGTACATTTAATATTTGACTTAAAACGAATATAAATCAAATGAAAAAAAGAATTCTTAATGTAGGTCTTTTCTTTTGTGGCTTTACCATCTATGCTCAAGATGTCAAAGTAGTTAACGGCACGCCCTTTACGATGAACAATGGAAATGAGGAGTTTTCAAAAATCCTAAACTTAAATCCAAAAGATTTTTCCTTTTTAACAAAGTCCGGACTTAGAAAGTATAGAGTAGTTTCGCTTGACGAAGATCTAAAGGTTGATGTATCAAAGGATCTTGAGTTGATGGAAGTCAATCAAAAAGAAGTGAAATTTGTAGATGCTGGTCAAATTGGAGACAAGACTTACTTTTTCTCTCAGTCTTTTGATCGGAAGACTAATGAAATGAATTTATATGCTTCTGATTTAGATATCGAAACAGGTGAATTTAATCAGCACAATGAGGCCTTAAATATACAAAATGATAAATTCGTTGCGCTAAATCGACCTTTTGAAGTTATTCGAAGCGTTGACTCCTCTAAAGTGTTATTTGTTTGTGCTTATCCTGTCAAAAATCAAGAAAATGCAACGGTGTCCGTTAAAGTGACCGACAATAAATTGAACGAACTTTGGAAACAAGATATCATTTTTGATAAAATCAGTAGGGATTTCAGTGTTTTGGAGTATTTGGTTGATAACAAGGGCAACATCCATATTTCTGCTTCGATTAGGATGGATAATGATGAAAAGAGAGATGCAGAGGTAAAGGGAGAATATTATGTTGCAATTTATTCTTATTTCCACCAAACAGGAGAGTTAAAAGAATATGAAATTGGTTTCCAAAAGGAAATTATCATGACGAGTCATCTAGAGTTGAATGACAAAAATGAAATAATTTGTACTGGGTTTTATACTGAGAAAACATTGTTTGACTCAGGGATGAAAGGTTTTTATTACTTGCGAATTGATCCGAATACAAAAGAAGTAGTTGCAAATAATTTATCGGCTTTTGACGTTTCTTTTTTGGAACAATTGATGAGCCAGCGTAAAGCCGAAAAAGGAAAGGGGATCAATTTTTATGTAATTCGAGATACATATAGTATGCCAGATGGTGGAATGACAATCGTTGCAGAAAATTATCAGTATTCTCAATTACAAGATGATAACGGAAGTATAGTTAGTGAAATTTGGACTTATGGAAATGTATTAGTGTTCTTTTTGGATGCCGAAGGAAATATGAGAACATACTCCATATTGAAGAAGAATCAAACATGTTCGTCAAAAAGTGGGTTTGGAACATTGATGGCATTAGCCGGTGCTAGCGCTACGCCAGGCTCTAACGAATTACCTTATTATGGAATTGGCACGATGATGACCGGAGATAATTTATATCTGATTTATAATGAAAATCCAAAGAATGCAGATCGTGTAATTGCTGGAAAGAAACCTAAATCAGTACGTCAAGCAACTTCGGTAACGAACTTGGTTACATTTACACGAGATGGAGAAATTAGTACGAATACATTATTTAAGTCAGTAGACAAGGAGAGCGGTTTTCAGATGCCATTAATGCCCCAATATCACTTTAATTACGCAAATAATGCCATGTTGATTATTGGAAAAAAAGGCAAATCAGCGAGGGTTACACAAATCACTGTTAACGAATAAATCGAATTCATTCGATAATACATCGAATGCAAG
>JBFYPV010000183.1:0-5924 GCA_041303085.1 Crocinitomicaceae bacterium | reverse complement strand
GGTTTCAAAGGTGGGGGCAATTTATTGGGCTTCCCGTATACCTTTACCCGCACAACCTCTTATTTAGACGTACCTATTTTGCTCCAATTGAAGCCGATTGAAGGTTTTTCTTTTGTGGTGGGGCCGCAGTTTTCTTATTTATTGAAAGAAAAAAATGTCTACACTTTTGGATCAAACAGTACCGAACAAGAGGCCGCATTTGCCAATGAAGACCTGAGAAATAATATTTTGGGCTTTATTGTTGGTGCCGAATTAACGGTTTCATCGATTGTGATTTCTGCACGTGCTGGCTGGGATTTTCAGACCAACAATAAAAACAGCGTTTCAACAACCCCTCGATACAAAAATCAACTACTTCAGTTAACAGTTGGTTACAACATCATACCAACACGATAAGCAGTACCTCTCCTTGTTGCAAAAAAAACCCGAGCTATCTACTCGGGTTTTGAAATATGGAGCAAACAGGTATTACATTTTCAGCACTTTGATGGCTTTAACAGCGCCGTCTTTTTCAAAACGAATGTTGTAGATACCAGCATTCAAATCAGCAATATTGATTTGGTTCTGCAATTGAGTTGTTCCGCTCAGGATTACTTTACCACTGATATCCATCAATTGATAAGACAAACCAGCTACATTTTCGATTGCAATAAAATCTGTTGCAGGGTTTGGTGAAACTGAAAGTTCGTTGAAAACTTCAGCATCTAAATTCAAGAAATCTTCGAGTAGTACTTTGTCTAGTACGTGAACAATTCCGTTGTCTGCTTCTACATCAGCCAAGACCACATTTGCATCATTGATTTTTACACCACTTGTGAGTGAAACAATGACATCGCTTCCGTTAAGGGTTTCAACCGGGCCAGCTACAAGACTTGTAGATTGAACAATTCCGTCCAACACGTGATACAAGAGGATATCTTGCAAATTTGGCAAGTTGAGGATGCCGTTGAGGTTGGTGCCAAGTGCAGTAGCCAAATTGTCAAAAGCTGCGTTGGTTGGTGCAAATACAGTGTATTCAGAGAAAGGTTCGCTGAGTGCAGGCACTAATTCTGCCTTCACTACTGCTGCAGTTAATGTGCTGAAGTTATTGTTGATAGCGAGGTCAACTACAGTGGCTATTGGTAAAAGCACGGCGTCAATGACATGCACAACCCCATTACTACTATTGATATCAGCACTTGTAACTTCTGCTTGATTCACATAAATGTCTCCAGAAGTAGTTTGTGTGAGTTTCAATGTATTCAAAGTACTCAAAGGCTGAACAATTGCACCATTTGTAACGGCTGATGACGGAACATTTGCACCAAGTACGTGATACAATAAAATTTCTGGAAGTTCAGGGATGCCTAAAATGGCACTCAAAGGCACGCCAACTTCATCGGCTAAATCATCAAAAGCATCATTTGTTGGGGCAAATACGGTGAAATCAGCCAAAGGATTGCAAAGTGCTGGAACCAATTCTGCCTGGATCAAGGCCGCCACAAGCGTGGTGAAACCGTTGTCAAGCGCAATATCAACAACTGTTTCTGAAGGTAAAACTACATTGTTAATGACGTGTACAACGCCGTTGTCTGCCGTGAGGTCTGCAGCGGTCACTTGTGCATGGTTTACGTAAACGTTTCCGGCACTTGTTAAGGTCAGTTTCAAGGTGTTTGTTGTGCTCACTGGCTGCACCACTTGGCCATTTACGATTGCCGCTGCGTTCACAGTTGTTCCCAAGACGTGGTACGTCAAGATATCACTGAGGTTAGGCAAAGCCAAAAGCCCCGCGATGTCTAAGTTGAGCGCTGTAGCCAAACTCGTAATGGCTTGGTCGTCTGGTGCAAAAACGGTTAAGTTGGCACTTGGGTTTTGAAGCACACTCGCCAAACCTTCTTGCAAAAGCGCCGCTTCTAAAAGCGTGTGATTTGGGCTCGTGGCAATAATGTTGTCAAACACGTTGGTTTGCGCATAACTTGTGCCACACAAACCGGCGACAACAAGTGAAATGGATAATAATGTTTTTTTCATGATACTTATTTTGTTTAAGTTAATTGACTAAACATTAAACAAGAATAATTTCATTTGGTTGCCTTGTTTTTGAAAACAGGACATAAAAACAATTTTGGTTGCGTATAAGAAGCTTTATTTTGAGCAAGTGTTGTCACTTTTTGCGGGCTCATCAAACTAGTCATTATACTACTTTTGGACATGTCTAAGCAGAAGCAAGATCATTTCATGAAATTATATGAGCCGGTTCATCATCAATTTGAGCGGTTTTGCAGGGCAAGGGCATTTGGTGAAATGGACTTCAAAGATTTAATGAATGACAGTCTTTTAATTGCCTATCAGAAGTTTGATGCCCTCAAGAAAGAGCAGTCTATTTTACCTTTTTTGATTGGTATCAGTATCAGAGTTTTGGGGAACTTCTTACAGAAAAAACGACCTGAGAAATACTTCAATAGTTATGAATATACCATTAGAGATGAGCAGACCAGTCCATCGGAGAAGGCGGATATTTACTTTTTGCACAAAGCATTAGCCGAACTTTCAATCCAAAATAGAGAAGTGCTCATCTTATTTGAAATAACAGGCTTGAGTATCAAGGAGATCGCGCTTTTACAAAATTTATCTGAAGCAGCCGTCAAGCAACGCTTGAAACGAAGCAGAGACCTACTCAGGGGCTTGTTAACCAAAGAAACAATCACAGTAAAAGACGTATAAAATATTTCAAATGGAAGACCTCAATTACTTTTTTGACTTGGCCCGAAATGAAGCGCCACACTATCCTTTTGAGGAGCTGCGCGAGACATTCACAACGCGTCTTACAGTGCAGCCTCGCTTCCAAAAACACCATTTTTTCAAATTTTCTAAATTAGTTCTGATGTCTATTTTATTTATTTGGGCTTTATTTCAATTTTCACAAAGTGAAAGCGCTAAAAGTCATAAAGCTGAAAGCCCTGCTGTCAAAATAGTTGGTAAGCACCATATAAAGCATACTCACCGCCATCATGTAAAAAAATCAGCTCAGGATGCTGCAGATGTATTTCAGTCAACGCCAGTTGTTGAACAGCTCAACTTGCCTTTTTCAAATGACTTTGCTCCGCGTCAAGAAGTACAATTTGTATCCTTTATTCCCGAGGACAAACAGAGCGTATATGCGTCTTATTTTCCAACCTTTACAGAGGCAGAAATTGCACAAAATAACAAGCGAAAAAAAGAGTTAGTTAGGGCAGCATTCAAACTGGATCGAAAACAATATGCGAATTTATACGAACTAGGATTTGGTTTTGCGCTGCAAAAAATGGAAGTCACAAACCTGTCTTACCGCACATTCTTAATCGATTTAGTGGTTCAAAACGAGAGAGATCAATATGAACTAGCCAAACCAGATTTAGATTTATGGACCCAGCTTCCAAATGGAGAGGCCAACCAGTTGAAAGCGCATTATTTTTCGCATCCTGCATTTGAGAATTACCCCGTTTTGACCATCAGTAGAATTGGTGCGGAATTATACTGCGAATGGTTGTCCGCAGAAATACAAAAGTTGGCTGCACTCAAAAAAGCGCCTTCATTATTAGTGCGTTTGCCAACCCGTCAGGAATGGGTCGCTGCGGCCTCAAACAACGGTGCACAAAGCCCTTATGCATGGAATGGGATTTACCTGCGCGATTACAGAGGACTTTATTTAGCCAACTTAAATACTTGGAGTACAGAACCGTTTAATTCAGAGGAAGATGGAGGCATGTACAGCGTACCGGTGACATACTACAGTACCAATGCACTCGGCCTTTATAATATGTGTGGCAACGCAGCAGAAATGGTTTACGAAGATTTGATTACCAAAAAACCCGGAACAGCAGGCGGAAGCTGGATGAGTAGCCCTGAAGAAATTAAAATTAATGCAGCAGATCCTTATGCTGGCATTACAGAACCTAGTCCTTATATTGGTTTTAGAGTGATTTTGATCAAGACATCTGCTACCCCTTAACACTTCCCCATCCGTTCTTTCTCAAAAAATATCCCATGAGAAAGATTTTACGCCACGCCGTCTTCTTTGTTTCTTTTACGCTGCTCAACTCCACTGCAGCGCTCACACAAATCGTCAATTATGTGACGCTAGATCACAACAACGTGAGTTGTATACTTTCTGACGAAGGTGGATTTTTTTCTGACCTTGCCATTGGAAATGCCGGTTATGAGGTGCCAAAAGGGAGTGGGTTGGGTACCATTTTTGGCGGTAGCTTTTTGATCAGTGCGCAAGATCCGATGGGTCAGGTTTATTTTTCTGGAACGCACACGAGTGCACCGAGCAATCATCATGAGATACATTCAGGCCCGATTGCAGATCCGTTTTATTATAATAGCAGCGTTTATTCACAATTATACCAAAATGCGCTTTGGAAGGTCAGCGAAGCGGAGATTGAGACCCATCAACAAAATTATCAGGATCCTGGCTATACGGTTCCGAATGCGATTCTCAAATGGCCAGGAAATGGCGATGCTTCAATGGGTGTTGCGCAGCAGTTGGCACCATATATAGATCTGAATCAAAACGGCATATACGAGCCAGCACTTGGAGATTACCCAGACATCCGCGGAGATGAAGCGGTTTATGTCATCATGAACGACGAATCTTATTTGCCCGATGGCAACCAATTGAGGGTTGAACTGCATGCCATGTTCTATCAATTTAGTGCAGGCAATTACCTGAACAACACGACTTTCTTGAACCTTCGGGTGATCAATAGAAGTAATATCAATTACATGAACTACCTGCAGAGTATTTTCATGGACTTTGATTTAGGAAACTTTTCTGATGACCAGATGGGTTGTTCTCCTGAAAAAAATCTATTATTTGCCTACAATGGTGATGATCACGATGAATTAGATGTAGGGGAGGGCTATGGTTTGAATCCGCCTTGTCAGGGCTTGGTGAGTTTATCACATCCCTTAAAGAGCGGTGTCGTTTTAAATACGGGCCAAGATTATTTTGCAAATGGCGACTACTCCTATTGGCTCTTGCAAAATAGCCAATGGACAGACACCACACCGTGGGTAAATCCTTTGACCAATCAAGTGACCGATTTCATTTTGCCCGATAATCCAAATAATCCCAACGGTTGGAGTGAGGAAGCGCTGAATCATCCTTCTGGAGACAGACGCGGCATGATCACGATCTATGAACCATCCTTTCGACCAGGTACCGCAATTTGTTCGGATTATGCATTCCTTTACAGCCGCGTCGGTTCGCGTTTACAAAATGTCCAAGACGTCTGGAATATAGCCACAAGTCTACAAGCGCTATACAACTCCTCGGAGCAATTTATTTGCCAAGGCAATTCAGGTGTAGGCATTCCCGATATCAAGTCACAAGAAAAAGGTCTTCGAATTTCTCCGAATCCGGCGAGCGAAAGCATCACCATACAAAGTCAATTTCAAACGCCCTACGAATTAGCAATCTATAATTCTATGGGGCAAATGGTGATTGAGAAGCAGATGCAAGGGCTTTCGAATGAAACCATTTCCTTGGAAGCGCTTTCAAAAGGTTGTTACATGATTAAGGCCTCAAATGGACAAGAAATATTTTCTGAGAAGTTGGTGGTGGAGTAGATTTGGAAACTACCGGATCAAATTCAAATGCCCAGTAAGCGTTTCACTTTCGCTGGCATTCACAAAGCGATAAACCACCTGATAAGTATAAGTGCCAATAGGCGCTAGCCCTTTGTTGGCAATGGCGCCATCCCAGCCAATGTTGGGGTCTTGACTGATGAAAATGATTTCTCCCCAACGGTTGTAAATGGTGAGTTCAAATTGATTGAGGTCGATGTTTCTGCCGGCTACCTTGAAAACATTATTGAAAGCATTGCCGTCTGGGCTGAAGGTATTTGGGATATACAGTGCAGCGTCTTCTACGATATTCAGAATGCTCGTGATTTCACTGG
>JBFYPV010000182.1:0-10867 GCA_041303085.1 Crocinitomicaceae bacterium | reverse complement strand
ATGGTGCAGGTCTTGTTCGCGGAACAGACGCCGAGTGGCACCTCAACGAAGGCTTAGCCATCTTGAAAGACAAAAAACTAGATGTTGTTTTGGGCGCATCTTTTGTGAGTAAGTTTCAAGAGGACGACAACCCAGAATGGATTTTACCGCAAAACGTAGCGTCTTACGGTGGCCGACTCAAGCTCACCTATGGCAATTTTTACGCCGATGCAGAGTTCATTCAGAAAGGCCAAGACCCTTCCTCTGACAACCAATACATTTACAACAATGGCCATGCGGCGATTTTCAATCTGCGCTATACTAAAAAAGGCTTAGGCATTTTATTGTCAGGGAAGTCCGTCGACAACATGAGTTTTCGTTCTGACCGCACCAAAGATTTACAAGACTTACTGATTAACTTTTTGCCGTCGCTCAACAAAACCCACACCTACAATTTGGTCGCGACACTTTACCCATATGCAACACAACCCATGGGAGAGGTTGCGTATCAGGCAGACGTACTCTACACTTTCAAAAAAGGCACCAAGCTCGGCGGAAAGTACGGCACTACACTCGGGCTCAATTACTCCACGACGTATCGCCCCGAACAAACCCTCAACGGAATTGACCTCAACGATTCTTCAAGAGTGGTGTATCACACGCGTCCGTTTAGCTTGAGTGACAGCCTTTATTGGCAAGACATCAACTTCAACATCACGAAGAAATTCAACAAACAATGGAGTGGTATTTTGAGCTTTTATGACATCAAAATCAATAATGATGTCGTGAAGGTGAGCGATGCACAGGGCATCATTCACGCCAGAATTGCCGTATTAGAAGGGACCTATAAAATCAACATACACCATGCGCTTCGTTGGGAACTCCAAGGCATGTGGGTACAAAAAAATGCTGCTGGCATCAACGACAAAGGCAATTGGGCGACAGCGCTTGTAGAGTACACCATTTCTCCGGGATGGTTTTTCTCTGCCATGAACCAATACAACTACGGAAATGCAGACGCCAGCAAGCGCGTGAATTACCCGATCATCACTTGCGGTTATATCAAAGACGCAACGCGCCTTACTGTATCTTATGGCCGGCAGCGCGCTGGCTTATTTTGTGTAGGAGGCGTTTGCCGCCCTGTACCAGCCAACAACGGACTCATGATCAATTTAACGCACAGTTTTTAACATGAAACAAACGATTCTCTTTGCTGCATTTGCCGCCATTTTTGGTCTTTACTTGCTGCCTTCTTGCGACCGCATTACCAACCCGTATCCGCCGGTAGTCAATTTAGAATTGGACACCACACTCTATCCGGGTAATTGGGCCGATTACGTGGCCAACGAATGGCCAACTTTTGCAACCAACACCAATACAGATCGCAATATTTTGATTGAAGATTTTACAGGACACAAATGTATCTTTTGTCCGGCAGCGGCCGATTTAGCACATCAATTACAAATGGCCAATCCCGGGCGTGTTTTCACCACCTCTATTCACGCTGGTGTCGACGGCATAGGCGATTTTCAGTCTGTCGATGCGGAATACACACTTGACTTCACGAATCCTGATGGTTTATTTATCGGCACTTGGTTTGGCCAAAACGACCCAGGTTTTGTGGGCAACCCGCGCGGGCCGATCAGCCGAGTGAATGTAGGAGGCAATATCTTTCAAGGGCCAGGTCAGTGGTCTTCGATTACCAGCACTTTGCTCACTGAAAATAATTTGAGAGTCAATCTGCAGTCTCAATTGAATTATTACCCGAGTACTAAAGGCGCGTTTTTACACGTAGAGGTCGATAAAATTGATCAAACGCTTACCAATGAGCTAGGAATCGTGGCTTATTTGCTCGAAGATTCTTTGGTCGGCGATCAGAAAATGTCTGATAACTCGCACAATCAGAATTACATTCACCGCGACATCCACCGCAAAAACCTCAACAACATGCCGTTTGGCCGTCAGTTAACTGCTGCCGACCTCATTAATGGCAAGTATTATGTCAATTACAGCTTTTTGGTCCCCAATCAGCTAGATGGCGCTTTTAACGCCGAAAATATGCACCTCTTGGTTTATGTTTACGACATGACCACCTTAGAAATTTATCAGGTCATCAAGCAGAAAATCGAATAATGGCATTGCGTCAACAGCTTATTCAAAAACTAGAGCAGCGGCTCTCTCCGCAGCAAATTCAGCTCATGAAATTGTTGCAGGTCCCAACCATGGAGCTCGACCAACGCATCAAGCAAGAGCTAGAGGAGAATCCAGCACTCGAAGAAGGTCAGGAAATAGAAGAAGACGATTTTGACAACCAAGACGACTACGATGCCGACGACGACGACAACGACAACGATTTTGACATCTCAGACTACCTAGACGACGACGTTGCCGATTACAAAACGCAGGCAAACAACCAATCTAAAGACGACGAAGAGCGCGTTATTCCCCTTTCGGGAGAGCAAACTTTCCAAGAAAGACTCACTGAGCAACTCCATTTGCTTTATCTCGACGAAAAACAATTTGTCATTGCCGATATCATCATTGGCAACCTAGACGAATCTGGCTATCTCAATCGGTCTATAGAAGCGATCGTCGATGATTTGGCCTTTTCAATGAATATCGACGCAACGGAACAAGAAGTAGGTGCTGTATTGACATTGGTTCAAGAACTGGAACCTGCAGGAGTAGGCGCCAGGAACCTTAAGGAATGCTTGCTTTTGCAGTTGCGCAGAAAACAAGATGGAGATATTGTCCGGTTCACTGCACTCAAAATTGTAGAAAACTTTTTTGAAGAATTTACCAAGAAACATTACGAGCGGATTGCCAAAAAATTAGAAATCGAAGACCAAGACCTCAAAGAGGCCATCGACGAGATTTTGCGCTGTAACCCAAAGCCAGGCGGCTCCATGCGCGAGGCGGCTAAGAACCATCAGCAAATCATTCCAGACTTCACGCTTTTTGAGCACGAAGGCCGCATCGAGTTGAGTTTGAACAGCAGAAATGCGCCAGACCTCAAAGTGAATCGCGATTACGAAAACATGTTGCGCAGTTATGCGGAGGGTGCAAAGAGCTCAAAGGCCGATAAAGAAGCATTCCAGTTTGTGAAGCAAAAACTCGATGGCGCGAAGTGGTTTATTGATGCCATCCGACAAAGACAACAAACCTTGCTGCTCACCATGGGTGCCATACTCGAGTATCAAGAAGCGTATTTTTTGAGCGGAGACGAAACCAAGCTCAAGCCCATGATTTTAAAGGATATTGCCGATATAGTGGAGCTCGATATTTCGACGGTTTCACGGGTGGCAAATTCTAAATATGTTCAAACCAATTATGGTATTTTTTCCTTGAAATATTTCTTCTCAGAGTCTTTATCGACCGATAGCGGAGAAGAGGTATCTACCAGAGAAGTCAAGAAAATCCTTTCAGACGCGATCGCTGCCGAAGACAAACACAGCCCGCTTACCGATGAAAAACTAATGGACTTACTCAAGGAAAAAGGATACAATATTGCCAGACGCACGGTAGCTAAATACCGTGAACAACTTCAAATTCCGGTGGCTCGAATGCGCAAAGAACTATGAAAATTTTATCTCATCTATTTTCCTGGGTATTTCTACCCCTCTTTATGCCAACCTATGGTATTTTGATCAGCCTTTTTGTGCCGGCATATAGTTCAGATGTCGAGATGACGAGTTTGTATTTTGCACCCATAGAAAGTAAATGGGCGCTTTTTACCATTTTCTTTTTATTTAGCGTGGTGGCGCCAGGCGTATCGTTTATCCTCTTGCACCGCTTCAAAGTGATCAGCACTATTGATATCGAACGCCAGCGCGAACGCAGTTTGCCTTTGATCATTATGTTGGTTTATTCATTGGTCTTGTTTTTTCTGCTCGTTTACAAAGCTGGCGCCGGAACTTTACCGCGCTATTTTTATGCGCTACCACTTTCTGGCGTTGCGGTCACTAGTATTTTTTTAGTGGTCAATCGCTGGATTAAAATTTCGCTGCACGGTGCGGGCGCAGGTATTTTGGTTGGATTTTTGGCTGTATTTACAAGAGCGCAAGATCATTTCAGTTTGTGGTGGTTAATTGCCGCGTTATTGGCAGCTGGCCTTACCATGGCCTCCAGACTTTATCTTAGAAAGCACACGCCATTAGAAATTTATGCAGGCTTTACGCTGGCATTGCTCCTGACGGCTGGTATTCATCAATATTTGTCTTGAACGTTATGAAAAAGTGGTTTTTTGTTTTTTTTGGTATCCTTTTGTTTACTTCTTGTGCTGACTTACAGCGAGAAACCTATTTAAAACAAATCGTCGCGCTCCAAGAAAAGTTGCTCGAAATCGAAAATACCCTGCCCGATTCAAGACTAACAGACATCTCGAGCATCAAAGTTAAAACGATGCAAACTGAATTGCGGATCAAGCAAAATCTGCAGCTAGATACCATCGATATGGAGCTAGCAAAAAAACTAGATGCCTATAAACTCATGAGAAAAAGCATCAAACCCATGATGCAGCAAAACATGAAGGTAAGGGCAGGCATCAAAGAAGAAAAACGGGTGTTGAAGCGCTTACATCAAGATATTCAAGATGGCCGCGGAGAACGCCAGCGTTATACAAGTTATATCCGCTTTGAGCGCCAAAAGGTGAAACAGCTCTCCGAATTGAGCGCTGATTATTTGCGTGCAAAAGCAACATTCTTTTCTGAATATGCGCGTTTATATCCTTCGGTAGAGGCTTTTTCACAAACATTGCTTCTCAAAAAACAGCGCAACTAATGAGCGGCAAAATCCTAGTTCTGCTTTTTTTGCTGCTGGGTGCTTGGCACACAAATGCCCAAACAGCTAGCGACTTGCAATTGGCTCAGTATTATTACAATAATTCTGAATTAGACAAAGCGGTTGGTTATTTTGAAAAAGTGTATGCGGTAGATCAGAGCAAAGCCATTTTCTTACCGTATTACGAATGCCTGCTTGCCCAAAAGGATTTCAAAACAGCAGAGAAATTGCTGCGCAAGCAAATTGCGCTGAACAAACAAGACTACGAAGTGCGCTTAATGGCGGGCCAGTTTTATGAAGAACAGAACGACCCAACTAAGGCAAAAAAAATATTTGAGGAGTTGCTCGGAGATATCGGCCCTAATCCAGGTCAGGCCATCTCTATCTATCAAGCCTTTGCGGCAAAAGGTAAATTTGATTATGCCAAGCGGGCTTTGGATGCAGGTCAGAAAATGAGTCCGAACTATCCGTTTAATTTTCAGTATGCCGATTATTACGCAATGGTTGGCGACAAGCGCGCGATGTTGGGCGCCTACCTAGATTATTTAGCACAACAACCCGGCATTCTAGAGCCCATTCAGCAAGCAGTTGGTTCTCGAATGGACCTCACTATAGCCACTGCCCCCGATTTTTTATTGGCCAAAGAAGTGCTCTTACAGCGGGTTCAGCAAGCGGGCGCACCTATTGTATTTAATCAGATGCTCATTTGGTTGTTTGTGCAAAGTCGCGACTTCACAGGAGCTGCAGCCCAAGTCATTGCCCTAGATAAGCGCACCAAAAGCGATGGCAGAGAAGTGTTGGAGCTCGGGCAAATTTGTGTCGAAAATGCCGTTTTTGACCAAGCAAATAAGTGTTTTCAGTATGTCATCGATTTAGGTCCTGAACAGCCTAACTTTTACGAAGCACAGCTGTCGTTGTTGAACGCAAGATTTATTCAGGTAACTCAGTTTAGAAATTTCAATGCGGAAGAAATCAAGTTGTGCATTGCTGATTTTGAACAAGCATTGACGCGTTTGGGCAAGAGCCGCGTTACCTTCCAAGTGTCTTTGCAGCTTGCAGAAATCAGGGCTTTTTATGCCCAGCAGGTAACTGTTGCTATAGATGAATTACAACAAATCATTCGCATGCCCGGCCTAACTGATATGCAGCGGGCCCAAGCCAAAATGCTGTTGGCAGACGTACAGGTCCTCGGCGGTGATATTTGGGAAGCCTCTTTGATTTATATGCAAATTGACAACGACTTTAAGTTTGAAACCATTGGTGCAGAAGCCAAATTTAAAAACGCTAAAATATTCTATTACGATGGTGAATTTGAATTTGCGCAGTCGCAACTCGATGTCCTGAAAGAAGGCACTTCGCGTTTTATTTCAAATGACGCCATTCAACTTTCTGTTTTCATCACTGACAACTATGGTTTGGACAGCAATTATCAAGTGATGCTTTGGTTTGCCAATGCAGACCGCATGATTGCCCAGCAAAAACTAGACTCCGCTTTTGTTTTGTTTGACAGCATCCAAAGTGCTTTTCCGTACCATGCTTTGGCCGATGAAATTCTGTACAGAAAAGGGCAGGCCATGGAACAACGAGGTGAGTGGCAACGCGCACTGGGTTATTATGAAGACTTGCTTAAGCTACACTCAAAAGACATTTTAGCCGATGACGCACTCTTTCGGATGGCCGAAATCAATGAGCTGCGCTTGCTAGACAAAAGCGCAGCAGAGGCGCTTTACAAAAGGCTTTTGATGGAATACAAGGGCAGTTTGTTTGGTGCAGAAGCAAGAAAGCGCATCCGCCTCTTGCGAGGAGATGCGCTTTCGGAAAGCGAAGATATTTGATCTTTATAGATTGGGCATTTCTCTTGTGAAAGAAGGAATGCCAGTTACATCCATACCTGTAATGAGTAAGTGAATGTCGTGGGTTCCTTCGTAGGTCACTACAGACTCAAGGTTGGCCATGTGGCGCATCATTGAATATTCGCTAGTGATCCCCATACCGCCGTGAATTTGACGTGCTTCGCGGGCAATGTTGAGTGCAATTTCAACGTTGTTGCGCTTGGCCATTGAGATTTGTGCTGAAGTAGCACGGCCTTCGTTGCGCAATTGGCCTAGGCGGAAGGTAAGGAGTTGTGCTTTTGTAATTTCGGTGATCATTTCAGCTAATTTTTTCTGGATCAACTGAAATGCGCCAATTGGCACATTGAATTGAGTGCGCTCTTTGGAGTAACGCAAAGCTTGGTCGTAGCAATCCATGGCAGCTCCTAAAGCACCCCAAGCAATACCGAAGCGTGCGGAGTCTAGGCAGCTAAGTGGCGCACCAAGACCTGAACGGCCAGGCAGGATATTTTCTTTTGGTACTTTGACGTTGTCAAAAATAAGTTCACCGGTTGCAGAAGCGCGCAGTGAAAGTTTGCCGTGCATTTCTGGGGTCGAGAAGCCTTCCATGCCGCGTTCTACAATGATTCCGTAGATGCGTCCGGTTTCGTCTTTGGCCCAAACAACAGCGATATCTGCAAATGGAGCATTTGAAATCCACATTTTGGCACCATTCAAAATGACGTGGTCGCCAGCATCTTTGAAATTGGTGATCATGCCACCAGGGTTTGAACCGTAATCGGGCTCAGTAAGACCAAAACAACCCATCATTTCGCCAGAGGCAAGCTTGGGAAGGTATTTTTGTTTGTGGGCCTCAGATCCGTATTTCCAGATAGGGTACATCACCAAAGAAGACTGTACAGATGCTGTAGAACGCAGACCGGAGTCACAGCGCTCGAGTTCTTGCATAATGAGCCCATAAGAAATTTGGTCGAGTCCAGGGCCGCCGTATTCTTCAGGAATGTAAGGGCCAAAAGCACCGATTTCTCCGAGCCCACCAAGGATGTGCATTGGGAAAGTTGCTTTTTCGTAGTGCTCATCAATAATCGGTGAGACTTCTTTTTTAACCCATGCTCTAGCTGCATCGCGAACCAGTTTGTGCTCTTCTGAGAGCAGGTCGTCCATGTTGAAGTAGTCTGGGTGCTGGTATAAATCGGTTTTCATGATGGTTGATTTGTGCGACAAAAGTACGTAATATTCTGTGCAGCTGTAGCATGCAAATTTGAATTATTTTTGTACTCAAAATTCATTCAGTGCCAAGATTCGAACTCATAGAAAGAGCCTCCCAGATGAATAGCTATTTGCTGTTTGTGTCGCTGCTTTCCCTGACCTTCATCGCGTACGCAAGAATGAGCACCCCAGATGCCTTGGCTTTATCCTGGAAACGCTTTTGGAAACTGAGTAAAATCGAGAGTTTTGGCTTTGACGACGAGAAAATCAGGCCCGAAACGCAAGCCTTATTTTTGGGCAATGCTTTTGTCTCCTTTTCGCTCAGCACCTATCTTTTTCTATTAACTTATTTTGAACGGCTCGATGCCCTTGGCTTGGCCTTTGCGTTTGTCGGCTCCTTTTTAATTTTTCAATTGCTCAATTTCCGCTTGGCTTTGTTCGTAACCGACAATTGGAAACTCGTGAGTCATATTGCCGAAATCAATAAACAGGTTTGGTCTTTTGTCGGGTTGGTTTATTTAGGCCTCTCTTTTTTGTGGTTGATATACGGCCAAGCCAATAGTTTGCTCCAACAAGCCTTTATAATCGTGGGTTTGTCTGGTTATGTTTGGCGCTTGATCAAGGCTTGGAGAGCCTGTCTTCAGGCAAATTTGGAATGGTATTATTTAATTTTGTACCTTTGCGCCTTGGAAATCCTACCCATCCTGTTTGTATGGCGTTGGCTTTCGGGCGAATACATTTAATTAAAACGACAACTTTGGCTATTAAGACCATTTTAGTTTCCCAGCCGAAACCAGAAGGAGATAAATCACCTTATTTCGATTTAGCTGAAAAATACAAGCTCAAAATTGATTTTCGTCCGTTTATCAAAGTGGAGGGTGTTGACCCCAAAGATTTCCGTACACAGAAAGTCGATATCTCTGCACACACTGCAGTCATCCTCACTTCCAAAGTTGCTGTAGACCATTTCTTTAGAATGGCCGAAGCCGTTCGTTTTGAAGTGCCAGACACCATGAAATACTTTTGTATTACAGAAGCTGTCGCACTTTACTTACAGAAATACGTCACTTATCGCAAGCGCAAAATATTTTTTGGCAAGCAAACGATAGACGAGTTGGCCGAACTCATGAAAAAACAAAAAGGCGAAAAATTCTTATTGCCTTGCACCGATATCTTACGCGACAACATTCCATTAACGCTTGAAAAATATAACATTCCTTTTTCAAAAGCGATTTTATACAGAACAGTTGCTGCTGACCTCTCCGATTTAGAAGACGTTTATTACGACATGTTAGTATTTTTTAGCCCGGGCGGTATCGAATCCTTATTCAAGAACTTTCCTGACTTCAAGCAGAACACCACCGCTATTGCTGCGTTTGGGCCTACAACTGCCAATGCCGTCTTAAAGAACAACTTGCGCCTAGACGTCCACGCGCCACATCCAAAAGCGCCTTCTATGGTTGGTGCAATTGAGCTCTTCATCAAAGAGCAACTCAAGAAAAAATAATTCTCCTTTTACGTTTTTATTGTATTGTTTTTTTCCTTCACGGGAATTTCTTTATATTTACGCAAACTTAAATTTTAACGCATGAAAAAACTATTATTCTCAGCTGCTATGTTACTTGCAGGTGTTAGTGCGAATGCGCAGCTAGCCCCAGGTAGCGTTGCTCCAAACTTCACTGTTACTGCTTACCAGTCTTGGTTGGCAACTGCAGGAACAACTAATAACGGGTCTTATACCCTTTATGACTACCTAGACCAAGGATACACTGTATTCTTAGATGTATCTGCAACTTGGTGTGGCCCATGCTGGAACTACCACCTTTCTGGTGCTCTAGAAGATGTTTATGCAACACACGGCCCTGCTGGCGCTGCTGGTGTATCTGCTTCTACTACAGACGACGTTATGGTAATTTGGATCGAAGGTGACGGAACAACTGCTGACGCAACTATGTTAGACGGTTCTGGTTCTATCGGTAACTGGATTGAGCCTGCTGCAGGTAACCAAATCCAATTCCCAATGGCTAACCCAGCATCTGCTAGTGCTAACCAAATCAACAACGATTACAACATCGCATACTTCCCAACAATCTACCGTATTTGCCCTAACCGCATCATCGAAGAAGTTGGTCAAATGGATGCTACAGAATTGTACGCTACTGTTAGTGCTTGTCCTCCACCAGCATCTGCTCCTGCAGACGTTGCTGCTTTGAACTACACTGGTGCTGCTGTACATTGTGAAGGTGCTTACACACCATCCGTTAACATTCAAAACAACGGAACATCTGCACTTACTTCAGCAACTGTAACCATTACACAAGGTGGTACTACAGTTTCTACAGGTACTTACAGCGGTAGCTTAGCTACTTATGGTGTTGCAAACGTTGTTTGTTCGCCAATCGCTAACTTTACAGGTGGTGCACTTGTTTGTACAGTTACAACTGCTGGTGATGCTTCAGCTGCAAACAATTCTATGAACAGTACTATTGCTACTGCTTCAAATGCTGTTTCTCAGTATGTAACTGTAAACATTACTACAGACTACTACGCTTCTGAAACTTCTTGGACAATCAAAAACAGCACTGGTGCAACTGTAGCACAAGGTGGTGGTAACTGGGCAGACATGACAACAGGTGCTGCTGGTCAAACTGTACAAGCTCCACAATTGGTTACCTTGAACCCTAGCCAATGTTACACTTTCGAAATCCTTGACGCTTACGGTGATGGTATCTGCTGTTCTTACGGTAACGGTGCATACTCTTTAGTAGATGCTAACGGTACTACAATCGCTTCAGGTGCTTCTTTTGCTTCTTCTGACACACGTGCTTTCAAAACAGGTGCTCTTGGAATGGATGAGTTGGCTACAATCGCAATGAATGTATACCCTAACCCTGCATCTTCTGAAGTAAACGTTTCTTTCGAAGCTACTAACAACGACTACGCAGTATCTTTAATGGATCTTCAAGGTCGCGTTATTGCTGCTAAAAACATGACTAACCTTAACGGAACACAAGTTGTTTCTTTCTCAACTGAAAACGTTGCAAAAGGAAGCTACATCGTTTCTGTTA